>CAMLPA010000518.1 GCA_946481605.1 uncultured Flavihumibacter sp.
AGGCTTTGGGCACTTTCACGCCTTTATCTTCATAACCGAAGCCGATTTCGTTGGCGTTGACCAGGTATCCGGTTCCACCGATCACATAAGATTTATCGATGGTGATCTTTACATCAAAATCACCCCATACACCATAGAATTCACGGGCGATGTACGGCGTGGGATGCCAGCCCTCATAATCATATTCACACATTTTCGGATACCACTGGGCCATGCTGAAACGCACGCCTTCCGCGTTATCCCGTCCGCTTCTCCGCACCTGTACGGGCACCTGCGCTTCGAAGTTCATATCGAATGTGACATTTGAATTGGGAAGGATGGGCTGATCGAGCACCACTTCCAATATGGTTTCACGCAGCTTCAGTTCCTGCGGCCTGCCGTTCATCGACAGAGATATAATTTTCTGGTAACCGATCTCTTCCGGCTTAAGGTTACTGATGCGGTCACGCACACGTCCGTCCCAGTCGGGACGGCCATTGATGAGTGTTTTACCCAGTTCCTGGCTGCGTACATCCATCATGCTGTTGGGCTGAAACGCGTTCCAGTACAGGTGGTAGAACACTTTAAAAAGCGTATCGGGAGAATTGTTCCAGTACTGCAGTTTTTGCTTCCCGGTAAATTTGTTGGCGGCGGCATCCACGTTGATGTCCATGTCATATTTCACGCGTTGCTGCCAGCGGGAAGGCTGGGCAGATGCTGCGGCAACAAGCAGCAGGAAAGCAGAAAGCAGGTGTAGTTTTCTCATACGTTGGTTTGAAATTCAAAATCCTACAAAGTAATATTATCCTTCAGCAAACGACCTTCGCTGCTAAACAAAAGATTCTTTCTCTGAATATCGCTTTTTATAGCCTGCACGCGGTACTGAATTTTATCGCCGGGCAGCATGATTTTATGAACGGTTCCCATTTCCCATTCGGCATACTTGCTTTTCTCGTATCCTTCTATTACGCCTGATGGCAAGTCTTCAGTGGGCAATTGCCTTTCGGTATTCAGCCATTCTCCTTTACTGTTGAAGCGTGCTTCATACGTAATATTATCTTCTTCGTAACGGGCCATGAAGGAAGTCAGTTTGTCGCTCCATTCCACATTGGAAGCGGAAGGATATTTCGCCTTAAAAGCTTCCGTAACAGCAGCCGGTACTTTACGCACCTGGGCCGATGCACTGTTTACAAGGAACATCACTCCCATCACAACACCTAAAGCTATCATTCTTAATTTCATACGAGTAGTTTTTTTGAGGAAAGTGCAAATATCAAACCCGGAACTGAAAAGGAAATCCTAAATTCCTGCCACCACGATTACAATTTCTCCTTTTACAGTTTTCTGCCGGAAATGATCGGCTACTTCTTTTAAAGTGCCACGCGCATTCTCTTCAAACTTTTTAGTGAGTTCCCTGGAAACACAACAGGGACGTTCGGCACCGAAATACTCCGCGAGCTGATCCAGTGTTTTCACCAACCGCACGGGCGACTCGTAAAATACCATTGTCCTTTCTTCTTTCGCCAGTTCAGTCAGCAAAGTATGCCTGCCTTTTTTCAGTGGCAGAAAACCTTCAAAACAGAAACGGTTGATGGGCAGTCCACTGTTCACCAGAGCGGGCACGAAAGCGGTGGCGCCAGGCAAACATTCCACCGGCACACCTTCCTGCACACAGGCCCGTACCAGGAGAAACGCCGGATCGGAAATACCAGGGGTACCCGCATCCGTAAGCAGGGCCATCACTTTACCGGCTTTCATTTGTTCGGTAAGGTGCTGGAATACCCGGTGTTCGTTGTGTTGGTGGTAAGCGGTGAGTGGCTTCTGAATGCCGTAATGCTGCAGCAAAACAGAAGAAGTACGTGTATCTTCCGCAAGCAGTAAATCAGCGGATTTTAATGTTTCCACCGCACGAAAGGTAATATCGGCCAGGTTCCCGATGGGGGAAGGAACGAGAAAAAGTTTACCGGAAGCTGTACTTTCGTTCAATGTGTTTGGTTTAAACGGAAAATGTTGAATACCCTGGCAGCAGTACCCTGGCATTCAACATCTCAGTATTTTTATCCTTAGTTAACCGATATCTCGAAGTACTCCATCACCTGGTTGGCCAGCAGCTTTTTAGCAGCGGTTTCAGCAATGGCTTTCGCAGCAGCTTCATCGGCCGCTTCTATCTGAAGGGTAATGTTCTTGCCGATCCGTACATCAGCCACTTCTTTAATACCGAGGTTTTCCAATCCGCCCATTACGGCTTTTCCCTGGGGGTCCAGCAATTCTTTCAGCGGCATCACTTTTACCTGAACTGTGTAGGTCATGATCCTGTTATTTGTTGGTTGTTTTAAAAGAGGCCAAAGATAAGACAATGTAGGCGATAAATACGAACGGTACTGCCAGCCAACCGAGGAAAACGCCTGCCACGGCTGCAATCAGGACCAAAAGATATTTCGATGCATTGTTCTTCCAACTGTAGTCCCTGAACTTCATCGCCATGAGCGGCAGTATGGAGACCATCAGCCAGGAAACGAGGATACACACGGCGTACAGCACCCATTTGTTCAATAAAATTTCGTTGACCCCGTAAGGATTATACAACAGGATGAGCGGGAAAGAGGCGATCACCAGGCCCGCTGCAGGTGCCGGACATCCTTTAAACCCATAAGACTGCGAAGGATCGATGTTGAACCGGGCCAGCCGGTAAGCGGCGGCGGCAGGCACCAGCAGCGCGGGCAGCAACCAGGCCACGCTCACGTCAATACCGTCCACTTCCCTGATGAAGGCCATGCGAAGCAACTGGTAGAGGATCATCCCCGGAGCCACGCCAAAACTCACCACATCCGCAAGGGAATCCAGTTGTTTGCCCATTTCAGATTCGGCTTTGAACAGCCTGGCCACGAATCCATCGAGGAAATCGATCAGTGCTGCAATGCCGATGAATACACTTCCCCAACCAACTCTTTCAGGGAGCCAGGGCTGAATAGTCATTCCATCAAGTTCAACAATTTTCTCCCCGGGTTGCAGGATGCAGATGATGGCCACGCAGCCGAAAACCAGGTTGAGCAGGGTGAATATGTTCGGGATTTGTTTCATGTTGTTTGTGCTGATTTGAATACTGAATTATTTCTTCTTCATCAATGCCTCAATCTCGTCGGCCTTAATGGGAATATTCTTCATCAGGTCAACATTGCCTTTTTTGGTGATCCAGACGTTGTTCTCCAAACGCACGCCCATTTGTTCTTCCTCAATATAAATACCGGGTTCAATGGTAAACACCATGCCTTCGGTAATGGGATCGGT
>CAMLPA010000519.1 GCA_946481605.1 uncultured Flavihumibacter sp.
GCGCACCTCTGGTTCCAGGATAAAAATGAAGCGTATGCGGCTGCTATGGAAGTGATTAACGCACAGAATCCAAATGGTTCACAAAAATTCAGGCTCGGTGTTTCTTCCGATATGACCGCGGGAGATTTGAACCTGTCTGTGGAACATATATTTGGGCTTTATGATTTCCAGATGGCCACGAAGTATGCCAACCAGTTTACTTCAGGAAGCCTGAAAAAAGGAAGTGCCGTAACCACTGTGAACAGCCAGCTTTATGGCAATACTGGTACCGATATCCGTGAAGTGAATCTCTGGGAGCTGATCACCCTGGCCAACGGTTCAAAATGTTATATCCTTAAAAAATACCGTGGGCCGGTTTCTACAGGTACTTCCACCCCATATCCTATCGGGGGCTACCAGGTGCCCATGTTGCGTGCCAGTGAAATGTACCTCATTGCCATTGAAACAGCGCCAACCGCCGAAGCGCAGCAATTGTGGGATGCTTTCAGAACCGCAAGGAATATCCCGGTAAACACCCTGCCCGGCGATTACACGGCTATACAAAGAGAATTGATAAAGGAATACCGCAAAGAATTTTTTGCGGAAGGACAGGCCTTCTTCGCGTATAAACGCATCAACGCGCCAAAGGCAAACTTCCTTTGGGCACCTTCTGCCGCAACAGTGAACTATATCGTTCCACTGCCATTAACCGAGTTCGTTAAATAATTAATTCCACGACAATGAAAAAGTTCAGCATATACCTGTTGCCCGCGCTGATGGTGTTGACCTTCACCGCATGCAAAAAGGACCAGTATTATCTTTACAAGGACGCGGCCATGATACAGTTCGGACCCGCGCCAGACAGGATATATTCAGCATCCTTCGATATGGCCGATACCTTGAAACCATATACTTTTTACTATGAAACACCCGATGTAGTGCAGGATACGGTGTTCTTCGACGTGTACGCCGTAGGTGGGGTGTCGAAAACAGACCGGCCCTTTGTGTTGGAACAGGAGCAGGTTCCCGATCTGCTGAATGCCGTTCCCGGCACACATTACAAAGCGCTAAACGATCCTTCTCTGAAGGCGGCTTACACCATCAAAGCGGGAGAAGTACATGCCTCGGTTCCTGTAATACTCCTGCGCGATCCCTCACTTAAAACAGGTACTTACCACCTTACCATAAAGGTCGCTGCCAACGAACACTTTAAAAAAGGAGAAGTGCGCAAACTCTGGAGAAAGGTGGAGTTCACCGACAGGCTCAGTCGGCCCGCAGCATGGAACGCGAGCGGCGTACAGTACTACTGGGGTAAATACAGCACTGTAAAGCACGCTTTCATGATTGAAAAAAGCGGAGAGAAATGGGACCAGGAATTTATGACGACTGTATTCACAGATTTCGCCATGGTATCTTACTGGAGGGCACAATTAAAGACCTATCTGGTAGACTACAATAAAGCACACCCCAACAACCCGCTCACAGATGAAGATGGCGAACTGGTTGCATTCCCTTAATTCCCAAAACTGAACTGAAATGAAATTAACATACCATACCGCACTTTTTATACTTTGCCTTGTAGTGGCCTCTGCATGCTACAAAGACAAAGGTGTTTACACCTACAAAGACAAGGAAGAAATCACAATTACAGGTATCGAAGGCACATACACTAAAATATCTTTCTTCGATAAAATTGTGGCCGACCCACAGGTTACTTCCACCGACCCCGAAGCCGACTTCTCTTATTTCTGGGGAATTTATGAGACCAACGTGCAGGGTTCAGTCCCCAAAGTTGATACCATCAGCAAGCAGAAAGCATTGGATTATATGGTGGCAAAACCGGCTAAAACATGGGTGCTGGTATTCGGCGTAACCAATAAACATACAGGTTACGGGAAAATCGTTACTTCCTCCGTAAACGTGATTACAGAGTTCACACGCGGCTGGTATGTTATCAAGGACGATGGCACGAACACTGATGTGGATATGTTTCTTACCCCAACCTCCCAGTTCCCCGCTGATCCAAAGCTGCCCCGGGAGAATGTTTTTTCGATGGTAAACGAGCGGAACATGCCGGGAAAGGCGAGGAAAATCAGCTTCTGCACCAATTATAAAACAACAGCGAATGGCACCACTTATGCCAACACGCGCACGATGTTCCTGTTGTCGGATAATGATGCGGTGGCAGTAAATATGAGTACGTTTAAAGTGATCAATCCTTTCGAGAATTTGTATTATGCTGTGCCTGCCGTAAAAGCGCCGACGTATATAGGTGAAGCCTCGTCGGCCAATTACCTTGTGAACGACGGGAAACTGCACAGCATCTACAACATGTCGCTAAACGTTGGAAAGTTTGGGGCGGTTATCATGCGGGATGATGTTAATACACCTTATCATCTTTCTAAACATGCACTCACCTATTCAGTCTGGAACCCTTTCTTTTACGATGAAATGTCTTCCTCATTTGTTTCTGCAACCGGAACAGCTACCACTATGTCTAAAGTTGGAGATGTAACCGGTTCTGAAATGCCTGCGGAGCATACCAATAAAACGCTGCTTTTCATGGGGTCGAGGCATTTTAATCCATTTGCAGGTTATGCGCTCTTCCAGGACAAAACGGATGCATCCCTTAAAATACTTTCTTCCATTATACCTTCCGGATTTAACCTGAAGATTGACAACGACACGCTTGCACCCGCTGAAAAGTTGTACAACGCTGAGAAATGTGCGCTGAATTTTCAGGACGAAAGTATGCTGTACTTTAATGTAGGCAGGGAAATCTGGTCACGCAACCTGGTTAACAGGGCCGAAGCGCTTCAGTTTACTGTTCCCGCCGGAGAAGAAGTTGCCTTCATCAGCCACAGGAAGTATTCTTCAGAAACTGCTTATGCATACAATTACATCATGATCGCCACGAATGTGAGCGGTAAGTACAAGGTCAGGATGTTCAAAAAGACCTCCGGTAACCTCGCTGCCGAACCTGATTTCGTACTGGAAGGAAATGGCAACGTGGCGGATGTAATGTACATCACACCAAGTGTAAGCGGTACTACTTATGCCAACCAGTAATCCTTTTAGAACAGCTTCACCTTACAGTTAAATCAATAATATGAAAAGAATGATGACCACGGGCGCATTGATTGCCCTGGCAGGAATAACCTTTGCCCAGCAAAAACCAGCTACCGTTAACGGTACCATTTCACGGAAATCAAAAGAACCGGTAAAGCTCTTTACCATCACCCACGGCAGGATAGAAGAGATCGCTGCCTCCAAAGTGGATGAACAGGG
>CAMLPA010000520.1 GCA_946481605.1 uncultured Flavihumibacter sp.
GTCCTGGTAATATGGGAGCAGTGAAGGCATGGGGCAAACCTACATTAAAAAGAGTAATTGCCTATATTTACGGTGCGTTTAATATTCACACTTTTACCTCATGAACAGTACCAGGAACGAAGCTTTGTTACAGGCGCTTGGCAGGCATCTTAAAAAGATCAGGGAAAGCCGGGAGATGAGCCTTCGGAAACTGGCCGATAAAGCCGATGTTGATTTCAGCCAGATTCACCGTATTGAGAAGGGGGAAAGTAATCCCAGCTTCACGATGTTGCTGGCCCTGGCAGGAGCATTGGAAGTAGAGCCGGCCTTCCTGTTCACGTTTGACCGCCCGGATTCAGCTTAGCAGGAATTTACGCCAGTTCTGTTACCCAATCGTATTGTTTCATCAACTCAAAATTCCTGTCGATGATGGCTTTCAATACCGTTTTGTTAATGTCTCCCAGTTTCTTTATATAAATACAGGCCTTACCGGTTTTAACTTTCCCAAGTTGTGCCAGGAGGTCCTGGATATGCTCAAAGCCCATTGTTACATACAATGAGATGTTTTGTTTCCGGGGTGAAAAGCCACACCTGAAACAATCACCTTCATGACCGCTGGCATATTTGTAATGGTATTTTCCAAAACCCACCATAGCGTCGCCCCACATTACAGGGGGTAAGCCGGTCCATTCTTCCATCCATGCGCAAATCTCAATACAATCTTTTCTCTTGTCCTCCTCCTGGACCTGCAACAGGAAATCTTTTACGGACGCCTGTGTCGGTTTGGTTTTCGCTTCACTCATTTTTTCTTTTGAAGTTACAGAAAACCTACGCCATAACCGGAAGCAAGGGCATCGATCGCCTGCCCCTTTTCCGGCGTTGTTCAGGGATCATCCATTTATGAAAAATTTTCATTTTCCCTGATCTTCACATCTATACGGACACATGAGAGTTGACCTGAAAAAGGTCAATCCGCACTGGCGAGACACCAGCCACCACACATGCTGTCCACCGGCGGATTGACACGATAAAGATAGGAAGATTTTCAGATTGTATGCAATCAATCCTACAAATATTTTTTAACTACCGTTCACGGTTCCACGAAAACCCGGATCAGTAAACGATCAGCTTTCCATCCTGGTAAAGCGGCAGCACATTGGCGCCATCCGGTTCCAGGCAATACCTGATATCTTTTTCCAATCCGAAGCCCATCAGGCGATGGTAATGCGAAGCGCCCTTTTCCTGCATGAAGCCGAAGATATCTTCTTTGGCAGTCTGGTACATGGTCTCCGCAACCTGAGATGAATCGCAGTTAATGGAGAAATTTTCTTTGATCCTGTTGATCACCGCGCCAGCGAACAGCATATCCTCCATGTTCACGCGGTCTTTCCAGGCGGCGCAACCCAATATCACCGGCAACTTTTTTTCTACCAGGTAATCGCATACAGCGGACAGGTTAGGAAAGGATCCTGTGATGATCTCCTTCGCCCCCCTTTCGAGTGCCATGTGCAGGAGCTTTGTGCCATTGGTGGTGGTAAGCACCAGTGTTTTTCCCTGTACGAATTCCCGTGGATATTCAAAAGGAGAATTCCCGTAAGACAACCCTTCGGCGATCTTCCCGTCCCGCTCTCCTGCCGTAATACCATCAATCTGTTTACCCAGTTCTATACAACGGGCCACGCTGTCCACAGGAATGACGCATTTCGCGCCATTGAAAAGTGCCGTGGTTATTGTGGATGTTGCCCGCAGTACATCAATGATCACCACCACCGCATCGTTTACGGTGTACAGGTCCAGCAATGCGGGTGAGAAGCAGGTATATAAAGTCGGTTTATTCAATTCCATCTTTTTCAAATCAGTTAGGCGAAAGGCATCTTGGCCACCTTTGCCGCCAGTTGTTTATCACGTACTTTAATAAAAACGGGGTTTTCTCCGGAAGCATGAGAGAGTGCTACATATCCTATACCAATAGCTTTGCCAAGGCTCGGCGATTGGGTTCCGGAAGTGACCACGCCGATATTATTGCCGGCTTCGTCCACAATCTCATAACCATGGCGGGGAATACCTTTGTCTACCATTTCGAAGCCTACCAGTTTCCGGGTAATCCCTTCCGCCTTTTGTTTTTCCAGTATTGGTCGGGCGGTGAAATCTTTGGTGAACTTGGTGATCCATCCCAGGCCAGCTTCCAGCGGCGAAGTAGTATCATCTATATCGTTGCCATAAAGGCAATACCCCATTTCGAGGCGAAGGGTATCACGGGCACCCAGCCCGATTGGCTTCAGGCCTTGTGGTGTTCCGGCTGCGAATATCGCATCCCAGATGATGGAAGCATTGTCGCCTTCGTCTTCAAAATAAATCTCCACTCCTCCTGCTCCGGTATATCCTGTAGCGCTGACCAGTACATTTTTAACGCCTGCGAAGGTGCCCTTTACAAAAGTGTAGTACTTCAGGTTCAGAATATCCATTTCAGTAAGGGGCTGTAATATCTTGGTGGCGTTGGGCCCCTGAATGGCCAGCAGGCAGGTTTTTTCTGAAACATTGTGCATCTCCACATTTTTTGTGTTGTGTTGCACGAACCAGTTCCAGTCTTTTTCAATGTTAGAGGCATTCACCACGATCATATACACCTTGTTCTCTTCAATACAATAAATGATCAGGTCGTCGATGATACCGCTGTTTTCGTTCGGAAGGCAGGAATACTGTGCTTTTCCGGCAGTAAGTTTGGAGGCATCATTTGTTGTGATGCGCTGGATAAGGTCAAGGGCATCCGGGCCTTTCAGGATGAACTCTCCCATGTGGCTCACATCGAATACACCGGCATTGGTCCGTACCGTGTGGTGCTCGTCGTTGATCCCCGAGTAGGAAATTGGCATATTATAACCTGCAAAAGGGGCCATTTTCGCACCCAGCGCGATGTGTTTTTCTGTGAACGGTGTTGATTTCATGGTGAGTTCTTAAAGATTAGGGGGCAAATTTAGGGGGAATTCTTTCAAAAATCCGACAACTACGGAATAACACGGATCAATCGATTGTAAAAACACCGTATGCCCGGAGATTTTGTAATTTCCCATTTCAACGAATCAATCAGTAAAAATGCCACGAATCCGGTTTGTCCGCGTTTATAAGTACGATATTCCCATGGAGCCATTCACCATTTCTCTGGGTACCATCCATGCCGCACATAATATATTAATAGAGATTGGTCTTGATAACGGACTTTCCGGCTGGGGCGAAGGTTCTCCGTTCCCGATGCTGGTGGGAGAAACACAAAATACGGGGTATACGCT
>CAMLPA010000521.1 GCA_946481605.1 uncultured Flavihumibacter sp.
TGCCGGGCTTCTTCCTGCCACAACTTTTCTTTCTGCCGCAGCAAATCTTCCTGTTGACGGGTTTGTTGCTGCATTTCTTTTTCCTTTTGCAGGAACAA
Organism: uncultured Flavihumibacter sp.; assembly: GCA_946481605.1. Next base: position 99 of record CAMLPA010000521.1, read on the forward strand.
CTCCTCTTTCTGGCGGAATTCCTCATTTTTGGAACGCACAAACTCCTCCATCTTTCCACGCAATTCTTTCTTGTATTCTTTGGCTACCGCTTCTTCCATCTGGAATGGGGTGCCGCAGTTCGGACATTTTATTTCGTTCAGCATAATCAGTGCTCCGCTTTAATAATCAAATGAGGTTAGAAACCAGGGCCTACAAAAGGCTATGGGCAATCAGCCCAATCAGTAAGGCTGATCCCAGGCTCAGCAACGAGCCAATCAGCAAATATTCCGTTTTCGCTTCCATCGGGTTGCTCTTTTCATACAATGGTCTTCCTTTTTCAGAAAAACGCAGCAAACTTTTCGCGGCAATGAGCAGACCCACCGCCCCGAATTCACCTTTAATCACCAACAGAAAAATGATAATCCTTTCAATAATACCAATCCATTTGCCAGCGTTGGCCAGACTTTCCGCATCAGGAATCCGGTTCCGCCATTTTTTGGTGAGCTGACCTATCAGGATACCCGTTGGTGTGGAGAGCAGCACCAGCGAGGTAACCACAATCCAGAACCGGTTATTTTCTCCCAGTTGGTACAGTGTTTCCACGATGCTTTGCGGAGTGAAAAAAACATAACACCAGGCAATGATAAGCACGATAAAATGAAGCGCCTGGTCGGCGAGTAAGATCAACGCGTTCTGCCGCTGGTAAGATTTCCAGCCATCAATGATCGCGTGCGTCACAAAAATAAACAACGCCACGTCCCAGTGTTTCGCACCCGTGAGCAACCAGGCCACAACCGCCGTTACCAGCGCATGGAGGTACAAATGGGGGGCCGCGAAATGTTTGGCATTGCGGCTGTCGATCCACTGTTTGGGCTGCAGCAGGAAATCGGTGAGCAGGTGTGCCAGGATAAGCTTGATGAGCCAGGTGTATTTTTCGTCCATTAGGCTAAAGTTACTACTTGTTTATAGTCGTTCAGCAATTGAGCAATCTCCTGCCATTTGGCCGCTTTAAGTTGGCGGTTAATGGTAGGTTGCGACTTGTTCAATCGCTCCGATATTTCCTGTTGGGTGGTGTGGCCCAGCATTTCAAAGATCACTTCCGATTGTTTGCTGGTGAGTTCGTTGAAAAGACCATCGGCATACCGTGCGATAAGCGCAAAGAGCAACTGTGTTTTTCTGTCTTCGTCTCCGGTGAAAATACCGAGTCTTTTTTCCTGCTTCACCATCTCGTCGAACTGCCGTCCCGATAACAGGAATGCGCTTCCTTTCGCCGTGCCCAGCGATTGAAAAGGTGTTTCCACCGTGCCAATGCCGATGCTGGCCCGGATATCTGACAAGGGCATCGAAGCATCTGGTGCGGGAATACTTCTTGCCGCGGCCCTGGCCCGCAGTGTCCAATCCAGTGCTTCAGTAGCTTCCGGGAAATAAGCCTGGAAACTATCGCCACGGTAAAACTCCAGTTTGTTTTCTTTTCCTGTTATCGCGTGAAGTTGCTGCAATAACGCTGCTTCCTGCTCCGCTGTGAGCGAAGAGGATTGCACAATATCACCGGTTACAATAGCACTTTTCATTATAGCTAAATTAAGCTATTTTAATAATTTATAGCTTTTTTTTACTATAAATTAAAATTATTGACAAAAAACACTATAAAAGGGAAAATATCACAAACCCATAAGCCGGATTCTGTTACCCGAAGGCGCTGTCATTTATCTGGCACAACCATTACTGGCTGCGTCTATCTGCCTACCCTCCGGTCTTTCCGCCGAAGGCGGAAAAAGGCGAGCCACCCCGGACCGGTTTACATGGCATTTCAGCATGAAAGGTTTACCCGCCCCTGGTGTTACCACCCGGGACCGTGGGCGCTTACCCCACATTTTCACCCTTACCCGTATGCTTACGCATAGCGGGCGGTTATTTTCTGTGGCACTTGCTCTCCCGCCTTTCGGCGGGGCCGGCCGTTAGCCGGTTCACTGCTCTGTGCTGTCCGGACTTTCCTCATTCACCAAAGGTGAACGCGACAGCGGGTTTGTGATACCGCAAAGGTAGTTGTTAAAACTTGAAATAAACTTCCGTTGCGCCATAACCGTACCAGGGATGGTACTGGTGCACAAAGTGTTTCACCTCTTTACGGTGTTTGAGTATTTCGTGCAGCTCATCTTTCAGTTTGCCGGTCCCCACGCCGTGTATCACCGTTAGTTGAGGGAGGTGATGCATGTACACTTTGTCGAGGTGCTTTTCGAATGTGCGTAACTGGTAGTCGAGGATTTCTCCTTTTTGCATCGACTTCCAGTCTTCCCGGAGTTTATCAATGTGGAGGTCTATCGTAGTTTGAACACTTTCGGCGCCCCTGCCTTTTTTGTTGGTGATTTTAAAGCCGGAGGCGGAAAGTTTACCCAGGTCGAAAGCGTCGGCGGTAGGGAGGTCAGGTGCATGGTCCTCCGCGCTACGGTCAGGGTAATCGGCGAAGAGTTGCTGCGCGAACAGGGCTTCCCCTTTCTCTTTCAGTTGTTCAATCTTCGCGAAAAGCTGTTTCGCCTTAATTTTATGCGCGGCCTCAAAATACGGGGCCTTGCTCACGATCGGCTTACTGAGGGAGAACTCGAACCAGAACTGCGGGTTATCGTTCATGTCTTCGAAAGGCACGTCGTGCAGGTAAAAATCATGGAAGGCGGCCACCTGATTTTTGAGTTCAAAAACAGTATCGGAGTGGCCTTCCAGTTTGTACGTGAATTGCAGGTCGTAAGGGGAGTTGTTTTGCAGATGAATTTTCAGCGTAGTAACATAATCGTCGCCGAATTCATCGGTACGGAAAACGGGGAGGAAAGCGAGCCATACGCCGGTGGCCTCACGGGGCGCGGTGGTTTTCTTCTTTTCCCTTGGCACATCATCTATGAATACCTTCTTTTTAGGTGCTTCCGGGAAAAGTTTTTTCTCGGTGAACCGCTTGAAATAAGGAAAATCGATCTGGTCTGTATAGGCGGGGAACTTCACGCCACGCACTTCAATCATCACCATTTTTTCGTTCATGATCTCAATCACCCTGCCTTCTTCATTGGAGTGCAGCACTATAATCTGGTCGCCAACTTCATATTTCATGGTGCAAAGGTAGGAGAGATTCTTCAAAAGAAGTGGGGTGGTTGGGCGTGCCCCTTCGGGTCGGGCTATCCGCTGCAAGTCC
>CAMLPA010000522.1 GCA_946481605.1 uncultured Flavihumibacter sp.
GGAACGAGCGCTTTGTATTTGTAATAATTCAGCCTTAATGAATCGTTCCAGCCATTCGGATTATTGAGGAAGGATTTGGTGCTGAAATATATGCTGCCCTGCACTTCCGGGTATTCGCGCAGTAACCTGATCTGTTCAGGTAGTTCCTGTTTGTTGCGCCAGGCGGCGGTAACATTTTCCTGGGTGCGGTATAAACCATGACCAATGTACAGGTGTTTCCCGTAAGTATAACCTGCCCACCAGTCTAGCAGGATTTCATAGGCAACTAACTTATGGCCACGTTCCCAATACAACTGCGGAGCTACATAATCGATCCATCCGAGCTCCAGCCACAAAAGAATATCAGCATAGAGGTCATCGTAGTTGGATAGACCGCCCTTTGTTGGTGACCCATCGGGGTCCTTATCGTTGTTTCTCCATACCCCGAATGGACTTACCCCGAATTTTACCCAGGGTTTTTCTGCCCGGATAGCCGTGAAAAGATTGTGTATGATGCTGTCGGTATTGCTCCTGCGCCAATCGTCGCGGGAAAGGTTGTTTCCGTATTTTTTATAAGAAGCATAGTCGGGAAATTCTTTACCGGGAATGCGGTAAGGATAGAAGTAGTCGTCGAAATGAACGGCATCAATATCGTATCGTCTCACTACATCGCTGATCACTTCGGTAAGGTGTTTCCGAACTTCTGGGTTACCGGGGTCAAAATATTTTTTATCGCCATATGTCAGGAACCATTCCGGTTTCTTCCTCGAAATATGATCAGGCGCAATGGAAGATGTTCTGATGTTGAAAACGGCGCGGTAGGGGTTAAACCAGGCATGAAATTCCATCCCGCGTTTGTGTGTTTCTTCTACCATAAAAGCGAGCGGGTCGTAATAAGGTTGCGGCGCACGCCCTTGTTTGCCAGTGAGCCATTCGCTCCAGGGCTCATATTCGGAAGGATAGAATGCGTCTGTTGCGGGACGAACCTGTACCACCACGGCGTTCATACCATTACGCTGGTGCATATCCAGCAAGGTTTTGAATTCCTGCTGTTGCTTTTCTGAATCGTAATTTCCGCGTGAGGGCCAGTCGATATTGTCCACGGTGGTGATCCATGCCGCCCGCATTTCATATTTTGGAAACTGCTGCGCATGTGCGGAACTGAAAAATAAAAAGGTGGCCAGCAGGGCCGGCAATAGCATCGCTTTTTGCATAGTTATTGGACGTGTAAAAGTTATTGGGAGTTGCGCATCCGGTCAAGAATACCGTTCAGTGTTTTTGCTTCCTCGGAAGAGATATGGCCCATCAGGCTGTCCATTTCTTCCTCCATCTCATCAAATTTTTCCAGTATTTTTTTCCCTTTTGGGGTGATGGTAACATCAACAAGGCGTTTGTCTTCGCGGCAGGTCGATTTTTTAGCAAGACCTTTGGCCACAAGCCTGTCCACGATGCGGCTGGTGTCGCTCATTTTATCGAGCATACGGTTCCTGATCTGAAGGGTGGAAAGCGGTTCGGGCAGTGCCCCGCGGAGGATACGGAGGATATTGAACTGCTGGGGCGTCAGGTCTTCTTTCCCAAACATGGCTTTCATTTTTTCCATCATCCAGTTGTGGGTATAAATAATATTGATGAGCGCTTTCTGGTGCTCATTCCTGAAAACCGGCTGGTTAATATCCTTCTCAATTCCCATAATTGTGCTTCTTCTTCGCGTGCAAAAATAGGGTATAATCGTTATGTGTGAATGTACGGAATATGTGTCAGGATTCCCACACGCGTGTGCCTTCGCTGCAATTGGCGCAGATGTCGATGTTCTTTCTTCCCGTCAGCAGTTGCCTTCTGAAATCAATGTAGGCGGGGTTCTTCCATATTTCGCGGAAGCTTTGGTGGCGCAGGTTTCCGAGTCGGTGCAGGGCATCTTTATCGAAACAGCAGGGCACTACAAGTCCATCCCAGGTAATCACGTTGGCGTGCCAGAGTTTCCAGCAATGGTTTTCCAGTTTATTTTTCTGTATGGTTTCCCCATTGGGCAAACGTTTGTACCGGCTGTATTTCGGGTTTTTAGGAATCAGTTGGTGCGGGTCGTTTTCGTAATCATATACTTGGGCTGTTTTGAACCACACATCATCCACGCCCACTTCCTTTGCGAGTTGTTTTACCTCCTCAAGCTGGTGCTCGTTCGGACGTACAACAAGAAACTGGAACACTACAAAGGGCTTTTTGCTGTTCATTTCTTTTTTGGCCTGCACAATGTTTTTTGCGCCCTGTATTACTTTTTCGAGGTTGCCGCCTACCCGGTATTGTTTGTACACTTCCTGCGTGGTGCCATCAATGGAAATGATAAGCCGGTCGAGGCCGCTTTCCACTGTTTTGCGTGCATTCGCTTCCGTAAGGTAATGGGCGTTTGTAGAGGTGGCGGTATATACTTTTTTGGAAGAAGCATATTTAACCATGTCCAGGAAATCCGGGTTCAGGTAAGGTTCTCCCTGGAAATAAAAGATGAGGTACAGCAGGTCCTTATAAATATCGTCGATTGTTTCGCGGAAGAAATCGCGGTTCAGCATGCCCGTTGGCCGGGTGAAAGCGCGGAGTCCGCTGGGACATTCAGGACAACGAAGGTTGCAGGAAGTGGTGGGTTCAAAAGATACCGAAACGGGATAGCCCCATTGCACGGGTTTCCCGGAGAGCCTGCTGATGCGGTAGCTGCTCCATACTTTCAACATGTTCCAGGCACGGCGTGGCGTGAGTTTGGAAAGCAGGTTAACGGCATCGTGTCGGTGAAATTGTCCCATGAAGTTCAAAGGTAGGGAATAATGATGGTGGATTATCTTTGCACCCAACCATCCGTTCATGGCAAAGAAAAAATCCGCTAAAACACCGAAGGGCTACAAAATACTCATTGCGATCATGATCGTTTCCATTGTGGCGATGTTTGGCGTGGCGGGCTATGAATGGTGGAAAGTGCGCCGCGCGAAGTTCATCCGCTACCCCGAATTCGGCATAGATATGCCCGTGAACTACGAAATCCACGGGATCGACGTCTCGAAATACCAGCAAACTATCAACTGGGAAGCCGTAAAAGAAATGGAAGTAGAGGGGATCAAACTTGGCTTTGCCTTCATCAAAGCCACTGAAGGGCTTGGCAATGTGGACCGCCAGTTCCGCCGCAACTGGAAACGCGCCGGCGACGCCAATATGCCGCGGGGCGCCTACCATTTCTTTCTCGCAACGAAAAGCGGCAGGATACAGGCTGAAAACTTTATCAGAACCGTGGAA
>CAMLPA010000523.1 GCA_946481605.1 uncultured Flavihumibacter sp.
TTTCAAGCGAATACCTGTTCAAAGACTCCTGGCTCACGGCGCGCAAAGATACCTGCGAAAGGCCCGATGGCACCATTGTTACGCCCTATTATGTGATGGAATACCCCAATTGGGCCACCGCGCTGGCGCTTACAGAAGACGGGAAAGTGATACTGGTGAAGCAATACCGCCATGCCATCGGGAGAACCTGCATGGAGATCCCCGGCGGCTGTATTGATGATACCGATGCTTCTCCCGAAGCGGCCATTCGCCGCGAACTTTTAGAAGAAACGGGCTATACGTTTGATTCTTTTGAGTTTTTGGGAGAAATTTCAGCCAACCCCAGTACCAATAATAATATGATGTACATGTTCCTGGCGAAAGGAGGGAAGAAAGTGCAGGAACAGATGCTGGACCATAACGAAGAAATTGAGGTACACCTGGTGGAGCTGGGGGAATTGAAGGAGATGTTGCGGCGGAATGAGATTTTACAGAGTATGCATGTGAGTTGTATATTTTATGGGATGATGAAGCTTGGTGCGTTTACGTATTAACCCCAAATACTACTATCTTAGCAACCTTATTTTTATATTTCTATGTATTCATCCCTTTTTAAGAAGATATTACCACATGTCATCGCCATTGTAGTATTTCTTGTTATTGCAATGGTTTATTGCAGGCCGGCAATGCAGGGAGACGTATTGCCGCAGAGCGATATTCAACACTGGCAGGGTGCAAATAAACAATCGTTAGATTTCAAAGAAAAGTATGGCCACTACCCGCTTTGGACCAACAGCGTTTTCAGCGGTATGCCTACGTTTATGATCGCTTTCAGCGGAAACAACACTTTGCCCTGGCAATTTCATTCGGTATTCACTTTAGGACTTCCTGAACCTGTCCAGTTTTTTTTTCTGGCTTGTATCTGTTTCTACTTTCTCGGACTGGTATTGGGAGTAAACAGCTATGTGTCAATGTTCGGCAGTATCGCGTTTGCTTATGCGACATATAACCCGATTATTATTTCAGTCGGGCACGTTACGAAAATGCTGTCTATTGCATATATGCCGGCACTTCTAGGTGCAGTGTTACTCATATATAAACGCAAGTATCTTGTTGGTGTCGCGTTAACCGCCTTGTTTTCTTCCATTCTTATCGCGATGAACCACCTGCAGATAGATTATTACCTGTTTCTGGTGATAGCGATTATGACCCTGTTTTTCCTGGTCAGGGGTATACGTGAAGGACAGTGGAAAAACGTTATTGTATCTGTTTTGTTGGTAATGGCCGGAGGATTAACGGGAGCTGCTGTAAATGCGGTAACCTTGCTTTCAACTTACGAGTACCAGAAAGAAACAATACGTGGCGGTGCTTCCGCATTAACTGAAAATGTAAAGGCAGGTGAAAAACAAACCGGGCTTGATAAGGATTATGCTTTCAGTTACAGCATCTATCCGACAGAGTCCTTTACTATGATGTTTCCCCGTATTTATGGCGGTAGCAGCGATAAGGATGAAAAAGGAGAAGATGCCCATGCCCTGGAAGCGTTGAGTTCACTACCCAGAGAGCTTCAATCTCAGTTACCGCTTTCCTATTACTGGGGCGGCATAGGTTATACTTCCGGCCCTCCTTATGTTGGCGCTATCGTCTGCTTCCTGGCAATATTGGGGCTTTTTATGTTAGACGGAAAACACAAATGGTGGATCGCTACCGCTGTGTTGGTAACTATCATCATGGCATGGGGAAGTTATTTTTCATCTTTTAATGACCTTCTTTTCAAATACCTCCCACTTTATAATAAGTTCAGGGCACCTTCCATGATCCTGGTGATACCACAGTTGCTGCTTCCATTGCTGGCGGTACTTACTGTGAATCTTTTTTTCACACAGGAAAACAAGGAATTGTTATGGCCTGCTTTTAAAAAAGGACTTATCGCTACCGGAGGCGTATTTGTTGTTGCCTTCCTGCTTTATTTTTCCTTCGATTTTCAGTCTGATAGCGATAGGAACGTACTTAGCCAGGTAAGGCAAATGAACCAGCCGCAATTAACAGAGATGATCTCTTCGTTTTTTAATGCGCTTCGGGAAGACAGACAGGAACTTTTTTACAAAGATATTTTTCGTTCCCTCGGGTTCATTCTCCTTGCCGGAGGCGCGCTTTGGCTGGTAATCCGGAAAAAGATGACCCCTCTTGTGGCAACACTGGCGATACTTGTTTTAAGTTTCTCAGACGTGATGGCCATTAATACCAAATACCTCAATGCGTCTCAATATGTGGAAGCTGATGAAAATAAGGCTGCACATTTTACGGTTACGCCCGCTGATGCCGAAATATTAAAGGATAATGATTATTTCAGGGTTTTTAATGCTTCGCCAAACGCATTCAGCGAAAACAATACATCTTACTACCACAACTCCGTGGGCGGGTACCATGCGGCTAAACTCAGGCTTTACCAGGATCTGATCGACCGGCAGTTGAGCAAAAGTCCGATGAATATGCCGGTATTCGACATGTTGAATACCAAGTACTTTATTTTGAACGATCAGACCACTGGTGCAAAGCGCGCACAAATCAACCCAGGTGCAATGGGCAATGCCTGGCTAGTAGGGCACATCAGGTTCGTGGAAAATGCTACTGAAGCCATGGATGCGTTGAATAACTTTAATCCTGGTGACACGGCCGTAGTGGAAAAGGAATTTAAAAGTGCGGTTCCATTTATGCCTGTAGCGGATTCATCCGCTTCTATAAAGCTGGTAGAAAACAGGAATGATACCCTGTTGTATGAATTCAGCGCCGCTTCCAATCAATTCGCCGTATTCAGTGAGATTTATTATAAAAATGGCTGGAAAGCTTTTATTGATGGGAAAGAAGCGCCAATAGTGAAGGTTAATTACCTGCTTCGCGGACTGGCTGTTCCCGCTGGAAAACACAATATTGAGTTCAGGTTTGAACCTCCACTTTATCTGTTGGGTAGAAAATTGACCTCTTTCTCCTCTATACTGATGGCGCTTTTGATGGTTGGTGCAGTGGTATCCATAGTTGTGCATCTCCGGAAGAAAAAGACCACCCATTCCTGAGATGCTGATAAGTGTGGTTATGCCGGTATTCAACAGTGCAGCTTACCTCAGGGAGGCTATTGAAAGTGTGCTGGAACAAACTTTTGCTGATTTTGAACTGATCATCATAAACGATGGTTCGCTGGATGAAAGCGAACAAATTATTCAATCATATTCAGACAACAGGATACGTTATATCAGGAACGAAA
>CAMLPA010000524.1 GCA_946481605.1 uncultured Flavihumibacter sp.
GATAACTTCTGGTTGGTCATCGGAATGGGGATTTGACAGCAAAATACCTTTATTCATATTGGAATTTTTAAATGGCTGACTTATTTGATATATGTCAACTCTTTTCCTTCATTCACATTACCCCCATAATGTAATCGGTTTAATAAATGTTATTTGTACACTTAATCATATTTTGGTATTTTCGGCTGGTAACCGCTCTTAAAGAGCATTTTGCGTTTGTAAAAAGACCACGATCATGCGTTTTGCCATTTACCGCCTTTGCGCGTTTGCATTGAGTTTTTTGCTTTTTCTTCCCGGCAGCAATGTGTCTGCAAACACTATTGAACCCGATTCCGTTTACCTGCTTTCTTACACCACTGCTAAAAACAACTACCACAACGGGTTGCATTTTGCCTGGAGCCGCGACCGGCAGAACTGGTTTCCGATCGGGAACGAATTCAGTTACCTGAAGTCTGATTATGGCCGATGGGGATCAGAAAAAAGGATGATAGATCCATTCCTGCTGCGCGATGCGTCTGATACCTGGCATTGCATCTGGAGCCTGAATGAGAACGATAATGCTTTCGCACACGCGGCCTCTGCCGATCTCGTGAACTGGGGGCGGCAAAGTTACCCGCTCGTAGCCGAAGGACAGCGGTTTATGAAACCCGTGGTAGGCTTCGATAGAAGCACGAACCAGTATAATGTAATGTATGAAAGTGCCGGAAAGCATTTCAAAGTAACCACAAAGGATTTTAAAACGTACACTGAGCCTGCGGAAACAACCGCTTCCGCTTACAACAACGGAGCCAATGAAACTGTGTTCCTGCCCGAAGGAAAGGTGAACGGACAAATACACCGGGTAACCTGGAGCGCCGTGGAGGAACTGGTGAAAAAGTTTGAAGTACAACAATTCCGCGGAGGACTACACGGCGAAACCACCAGCCAGGATGCCACCCGTTTCGCCGGACTGAAACCCGTTGAAATGAAACTGCAGTTGCAACCGGCCAACGCCAAACCGATCAGCGATCTGTTGGTGGGTGTTTTCTTCGAAGACATTAACTACGCAGCCGATGGTGGTTTGTATGCTGAACTCATCCAGAACCGCGGGTTCGAATACCAGCCTTCCGATCGCGGCAATGATCCCAACTGGAATAGCCTGCATTCCTGGAAACTGGTTGGGGAGAACGCGGAACTTAAAGTAGAAACAACCGCGCCAATTCATCCCAATAATCCGCACTATGCAGTATTGCGCACTACCCAACCAGGTGTGGTGCTCCTCAACCAGGGGTTCGATGGCATCACTGTGAAACAGGGCGATAAATATGATCTTTCGCTTTTCTCCAAACAATTGGAAGGGAAGAAAGGAAAGTTACAGGTGAGGTTGGTGAACAAGAACAAAGAAGTGCTCGCCGAAACTATTGTTCCCGTGAATGCTACTTCCTGGAAGAAAACTTCAGTTGTATTAACCGCCCGCGCCTCCGCTCCGGATGCCGTGCTGGAAATTCAACCGCTTTCTCCGGGAACAATTGCGTTGGATATGGTTTCTCTTTTTCCACAAAAAACATTCATGGGCAGAAAGAACGGCCTTCGTGCTGATCTCGCCCAAACCATTGCTGATATTAAACCGCGCTTCATCCGTTTTCCCGGCGGCTGTGTGGCGCATGGCGACGGATTGGAAAACATGTACCGCTGGCCCAATACCGTTGGTCCCCTGGAAGCGCGTAAGCCTCAACGTAATCTTTGGGGTTACCACCAGACTGCGGGGCTGGGTTATTTTGAGTATTTCCAGTTTTGCGAAGATATTGGCGCTGAGCCATTGCCGGTAGTGCCAGCAGCAGTGCCCTGTCAGAACTCCGGAACAGGTGGCGCTGGTCAGCAGGGTGGTATTCCCATGGAAGAAATGGATGAATACATTCAGGAGGTGCTGGACCTCGTGGAGTATGCCAATGGAAGCGTAAAAACAAAATGGGGTAAGGTACGGGCGGAAGCCGGGCACCCCGCACCATTCAACCTGAAATACATCGGTATTGGAAATGAAGACCTGATTACCGATGTATTTGAAGAACGCTTCACGATGATTTTCGATGCCGTGAAAAAGAAATATCCTGAAATTACGGTGATCGGAACCGTGGGCCCTTTCTTTGAAGGAACAGATTACAATGAAGGATGGCACGTGGCGGATAAAACGAATGTGCCCATGGTGGACGAGCACTACTATCTTCCCCCGGGATGGTTCATCCATAACCAGGATTTCTACGACAAATACGATCGTTCCAAATCGAAGGTGTACCTCGGAGAATACGCGGCGCACCTGCCCGGAAGACCAAACAATATTGAGACCGCACTTGCGGAAGCGTTGTACCTCACCTCTATTGAACGCAATGGCGATGTGGTTACCATGACCTCCTACGCGCCGCTGCTTGCAAAAGAAGGACATACGCAATGGAGTCCGGACCTGATCTATTTTAACAATACGGAAGTGAAACCCACCGTGGGCTACCATGTACAGAAATTGTATGGTCAGCATGCGGGAACAGAGTACCTGCCGGCAACTACTGCTATATCGAACAACCGCGAAGCCGTGAAAAAGCGGGTGGCTTCGTCCGTGGTGCGCGACGCGAAAACCGGCGACCTGGTGGTAAAACTCGTGAACATGTTGCCCGTGGAAGTAAAAACCGCTGTAGATATGAACGGCATTGCCATCGCCGGAAAGGATGCCCTGAAAGTGGTATTGAAAGGAGCCCCTGCCAGTAAAGACGCGAAGCCGGTAGAAAGCAGGATGGAGGTGAGCAGTAAATTTGAGGTGGAACTTGCGCCTTATTCTTTCACGGTCATCCGACTGAAAACACGATAATTAACCACTATGTATAACCGCTTGCTATCGCTCCGGAGGCTGATGCTGTCCGTTGCCACCTTACTGATTTTTAACGCCGCCGGTGCACAGTCCGCCGGAAGCGCCCGTATTGCTGTTGATATGGGAAAAACAATTGGTCCCATGTATCCCGCCTGGGCCTGGTTTGGTTATGATGAGCCGAACTATACTTATATGAAAGACGGGAAGAAATTGCTGACTGAAATCGCTGAACTCAGTCCCGGCCCGGTGTATGTGCGTACCCATAGTTTGTTGGTTTCAGGTGATGGAAAAGCCGCGTTGAAATGGGGTTCCACCAATGCCTACACCGAGGATGCAAATGGTAATCCGGTGTACAACTGGACCATTATCGACAGCATTTTTGATACTTATATCCAGCGGGGCA
>CAMLPA010000525.1 GCA_946481605.1 uncultured Flavihumibacter sp.
GCAGGAACGGTGCGTATTGCGGCAAGCGGTGTGGTGTTAAGAGGGGAAGGAGAAGCAACTATTTTACTTGGAACAGGTAAGCAGCCACGAAACCTGGTTTCCATTAACGGCACGGGTTCACGCAAAGCAATCAATGGTTCGCGGCGACGCATACTGGAGCAATACCTTCCAACAGGAACATTTTCTTTCCGGCTTTCTTCCTCGGAAGGATTAAAGGTGAACGATAAAATCGTCGTGTTCCGTCCTGGCACAAAAGCATGGATTTCAGCGTTGAAGATGGACCAGATTGCAATCCGTGACAGCACCTCCAAACAATGGACACCTGCGGAATATGATCTCCATTTTGAAAGAACGATCACGGCCATCGAAGGAGACAGAATCACTATTGATGCGCCATTAATGATGCCGCTCGAAGAAAAATTCGGCGGCGGCGCAGTTTACCAATACAGTTTTGAAGGTAGGATCAGTCATGTTGGGGTGGAAAATTTGTCCTGCGTATCTGAATTTGCCCACGCTACCGATGAGGAACATGCGCGTACGGCTGTGTATGTGAACCGTGCTGAACAGGGCTGGGTGCAATATGTAACCGCGAAACATTTTGTGTTTTCGTGTGTGGACCTGGGCCATCTCTCCAAAAACTTCACGGTCCAATATTGTCGCTCGCTGGAGCCGAAATCGCAGATCACCGGGGGCAGAAGGTATTCCTTCAACAACGATGGGCAGTACCATCTTGTGCAACATTGTTATGCTTCCGAAGGGCGTCATGATTTTGTGACCGGTGCCCGTGTTTGCGGTCCCAACGTGTTCTTCCATTGCAAGGCGGAAAACACCCATGCTGATATTGGTCCGCACCACCGCTGGGCCGTGGGAACTTTGTACGACAACATTGTTACTGATGGAGAAATAAATATCCAGGACCGCGGCAACTGGGGAACGGGGCATGGATGGGCCGGAGTTACGCAGGTATTGTGGCATTGCACGGCATCAAAAGCAGCGGTGCAAAATCCCTGGGTGTCGGGATACAATTACTGCATCGGGTTACAAGGTACACGATATGAAGGACGATTGAAAGGGCGCCTGAACGGCGAATGGGAAGGAATGAATAAAAAAGGACTTGCTCCGGCCTCTTTGTACAGGGCGCAGTTGGAAGAGGAAGGAAAATCAGAAAACCCCATTTATGAAGCGGCGCGGGCAACACTGCAGGAGCAGGTACTCAAAGATGCGGCGGCGGCCCTGCGACTGGAACCCGTTACCATTACGGCCTACCTTTCCGCAAGAAGTGCCGGTGGCCCTCACGATTTTTTCTCCGAAGGAGACTACTGGTGGCCGGACCCTGCTTCGCCCGACAGTCCGTACATTCAAAAGGACGGGCTTTCCAACCCGGATAACTTCACGAAGCACCGTGAAACGATGATCCGCTTCAGTAAAATAATGGGTGCCCTGGCATCGGCATACCGACTTTCTCCGCAAATAGAATATGTGACCCAGGCCATTAAGCACGCAAGGGCCTGGTTTTCCGACTCCAGTACTTACATGCATCCTTCCTTACTGTTTGCCCAGGCTATTAAGGGACGCGTTACCGGGAGGGGAATCGGTATCATAGATGCCATTCAACTTATGGAGGTGGCGCAGGCATTGTACACGATGCGAGATGATCCCGCCATGGATGTAAATGCTTATTATGGTTTTCAGCAATGGTTCTCCCGGTACCTTGAATGGCTCCGCACACATCCTTACGGGATCGATGAAATGAATGCGAAGAACAACCACGGCACCTGCTGGGTAATGCAGGCGGCCGTATTCGCGAAATTCACGGGCAACAACGAAGTTATGCGGTTCTGCATCGATCGTTACGAAAATGTACTGCTTCCCACTCAAATGGCGCAGGATGGCGGCTTTCCGCTGGAATTGAAAAGAACCAAACCCTATGGTTATTCCATTTTTAACCTGGATGCGATGGCCACCATCTGCCAGGTACTTTCCTCTCCACAGGATAATTTGTGGCGCTATTCAACTACAGATGGAAAGAACATCCGGAAAGGAATAAGTTTTCTATATCCTTTTATATCCGATAAAAACAAATGGCCCTTTCAGCAGGATGTCATGTATTGGAATCACTGGCCGGTGGCGCAGCCCTTCCTGCTTTTCGGCGCCAACGCTTTCAGTGAAAAAAACTGGCTGGAAACCTGGAAAAAACTGGAACATGATCCGGCTGAGAAAGAAGTGATCAGGAATTTACCTGTTCGTCACCCGCTGATATGGCTTTAACCCAATCATACCATTCAAATGAAAGAGATACTTACGGTTGCCTCGGTTGTAATAACATTTTCCGCCGCCGCGCAAAAAATCAATACAAAAAAAATCATCCGCGAAGCGGAACAACAAACACAATTGTTGCTGAAAGAAACGGAAGCAATACGTGCTACGAAACCCGGCCTGGTTGCGCCCCGCACCTACGAACACGGTGAATTGAAACTGGTGCCGTCCCGCGACTGGACCAGCGGTTTCTTCGCCGGGGAACTCTGGATGTTGCACGCGTTCACTAAAAAGAAAAGCTGGAAACAACAGGCTGAAAAATATACCGCGCTGCTGGAGAAAGAAAAATGGAATGCGGGCACCCACGATATGGGATTCAAAATGTATTGCAGTTACGGTACCGGGTATGCGCTCACAAAGGATTCGGCATATAAATCTGTTTTAGTTCAATCCGCGAAAACACTTGCTTCCCGCTTCAACCCGAAAGTGGGCGCTATCCGCTCCTGGGATCACCACAAAGAAGTATGGCAGTTCCCCGTGATCATCGATAACATGATGAACCTTGAACTGCTTTTCGCAGCCACCCGTTTCAC
The DNA here is from genome assembly GCA_946481605.1 of uncultured Flavihumibacter sp. Next base: position 2,850 of record CAMLPA010000525.1, read on the forward strand.
AGGGGATTCTTCTTTCTACAAGATCGCGGTCAGCCACGCGAACACCACACTTAAAAACCATTTCCGCAGCGACAACAGCTCCTTCCATGTGATAGATTACGATACACTAACCGGTGCCGTTCTGCAAAAGAATACCCACCAGGGTTATGCGCATTCCTCCGCATGGGCCCGCGGACAGGCCTGGGGGTTATACGGATACACATTATGTTACCGTGAAACAAAGAATCCGGCGTATTTGCAACAGGCCGAAAAGATAGCAGCTTTCTTCTTCTCCCATCCCAACCTGCCCGAAGATGCCGTTCCTTACTGGGATTTTAACGCACCCGATATTCCGAATGCGCCGAGAGATGCGTCTGCCGCTGCCGTAATGGCTTCCGGTTTATATGA
>CAMLPA010000526.1 GCA_946481605.1 uncultured Flavihumibacter sp.
TGGAACACCGTTTTCATATTGTGAGAAGTCCGAGAAGCTACAACTCCCAGATTGGAGTACCGCTGAGCTTATGGCAGATGGGGCCCGATCATGAATTGGGTATTTTTGAAGCTGGTATTTCTACTGAAGGGGAGATGCAAAGGCTTGAAAAGATGATTGCTCCGGACATAGGCATCCTCACCCATATCGGTGAAGCGCACGATGAAGGGTTTCGGGATACTTCCGGAAAGATCAGGGAGAAACTGCTGCTTTTCAGGAATGCGGCGCATTTTATTTATAACAGTGATGATGTTCGGGTGAATGAGGCCGTTATAAAGCTGAAGGCTGAAGGTGCCTTGATGGGTACACCTTTTACCTGGGGCAGGAACACGGGTGCCGATCTTCAATTGCTGGAACAGCGCACGGAGCAGGGGATTACGGAAGTGAAGGCGTTGCACGAAGGCGTAGAGCAAAAGCTGGTATTGCCTTTTACTGATAATGCGGCACTGGAGAACGCGCTTTCCTGCTGGTGTGCCCTCTTGGTACTGAAAATACCGGTAGCTGAATTACTGCCGGCGTTCCTTTCACTGAGTAACGTGGCCATGCGGCTGGAACTGAAGAAAGGCATCTTACAGAGTGCCATCATCAATGATAGCTACAGCGCCGATCTGGGTTCACTGCGCATCGCACTGGAGTTTCTCTCACAGCAACGGCAACACGACATAAAGACTGTTATTCTATCTGATATTCCACAGCACGGACTTGACCCGGAACGCGTATATACCACTGTGGCAAAGGAATTGCGCCAGCATAAAGTGAAACGCTTTATTGGCATCGGGCAGGAAATAGCAAAGCACAAAGCCGCTTTTTCAGCAGATACTTCGCTGGAAACCATCTTCTACAATGATACCTCCGCTTTTAAAAATGATTTCCGGCCCGAAACTTTCCGTAACCAGGCCATCCTGCTGAAAGGCGCGCGCAGCTTTGGTTTTGAGCAGATCAGCCAGTTGCTGGAACAGAAAGTACACCAGACGGTACTGGAAATAAACCTTTCTTCTTTAGCGCAGAACCTGCGTGCATATAAAAGTCTGATAGCGCCCACCACCAAACTGATGGCCATGGTGAAAGCGTTCTCTTATGGCAGCGGCAGCGTGGAAATTGCGGCGCACCTTCAGTTCCACCAGGTCGATTACCTTACCGTGGCTTATGCCGATGAAGGGGTGGAGCTAAGGAAAGGGGGGATTACCATGCCCATTATGGTGATGAATCCCGAACCAGCCACTTTTGAATCGATCCTTCAATACGATCTTGAACCAGATATTTATAGTTTCCAATTGCTGGATGAACTTGAGCAGTTCATGCGGCGACAGGGCGTAGTGGATTACCCCGTGCACCTTGAACTGGAAACGGGCATGAACAGGCTGGGTTTCCCTTTGAATGAAGTGAAACAACTGGGTGAAAGGATACGGCAGTCGGGGGTATTCCGGGTGAAAGCAGTGTTCTCTCACCTCGTGGCAAGTGAAGATCCGCAGCAGGATACCTTCACCACTACCCAGGCCGCGTTGTTCAACGGAGCCGTGGCTGAGTTGGAAACACTGATCCCCTATCCGTTTCTGAAACACATTTTGAATACTGCAGGCATTGCGCGCCATCCCGAATTACAACTGGACATGGTGCGGTTGGGTATTGGATTGTATGGCATCAATACCACGGAAGATGTATCGCTTCCGCTCCAGGCCGTGAGTACCCTTCGTTCCACCATCGCGCAACTGAAAAAATTACACCCCGGCGATACAGTGAGTTATGGCAGAAGGGGCCAGATTGAAAGAGAGAGCCTCATCGCCACCGTGCGCATCGGTTATGCTGATGGTTACCCCAGGAGATTGGGCAACGGAACGGGAAAAATGTGGGTGAACGGACACCTCGCCCCAACGATTGGCTCCGTTTGTATGGACATGACCATGATTGATGTAACCGGCATTCCCGGCGTAAAAGAAGGTGGAAATGTAGTGGTATTCGGTCCCGAACTACCGGTAGAGCAGGTGGCGAAATGGGCAGGCACCATTCCGTATGAAATACTTACAGGCGTTTCCCAACGGGTGAAACGGGTGTATTTTGAAGAGTAGCAGGCAAAATTCTTTACTTTTGACCAACAATTTTTAAACGTGAAAGGAAAACAGGCTTTTTTGCTGATCTTGTTGATCGTTATTGCGGACCAGGCTTTGAAAATATGGGTGAAGACCAGCTTCTATATGTGGGAAGAGCGGAAAGTGATCGGGGAGTGGTTCAGGCTGCATTTTATTGAAAACGAAGGCATGGCCTGGGGTTGGCAACTGGGAGAAGGAGGATTCGGCAAAATAGCGCTTACATTGTTCCGTCTTGTGGCCGTAGGATTCGGGGTGTACTACATCCGCCGCATCATCAAAGAAAAATACCATACCGGCTTCATCGTGTGCGCCGCGCTCATCTTCGCAGGAGCATTCGGCAACCTTATAGACAGCATGTTCTACGGCATGATCTTCGAAAACAGTGATCCGTACACCCGGAATCTTGCGCAAATGTTCCCGGACAAAGGATACGCGGGTTTCCTGCATGGCAAAGTGGTGGACATGTTCTATTTCCCCATCATCCGTGATGCGCACTTCCCTTCATGGTTCCCCGTTTGGGGTGGAGAGGAGTTTGAATTCTTCCGTCCGGTATTCAACCTGGCCGATGCATCCATTTCCATTGGCGTAATTGCCATCATCATTTTCCAGAAAAAATTCCTCAAAAAGAAAGAAGAAACGCCTTCGGCTGCCCCTGCTGAAGCAGTACCTGGCGAACAGGCATGAGTTTTGAGGCAATAGGTGTACATTTATAATACGTTCTACACCTGTTGCGGGGCGGTTCTACCCGTCTCATCAATCAAAACCAAGTCGCATGAAACAGTTAAAATGGCTGGGACTCGCGCTACTTTTCGCTTCTTGCCAAAAAGAACTCTCCGGAGAAGATAGTACTGTGGTTGAAGAGGCTTGCCGTATTGATCGTATCTCACAAATAGATACTGTTGCCAATCAATCATTGGGTTATGTTGGCATCACTGTTGAGGCAGACAACCGCGTTTCGGCCCTGGTAGATTATGACAGTGTGAATAATATCTTCTTCAGCAATTATGCGTTTGTAAAAAAAGGCGATACGGTAAAAATCAATGCCGATGATTATTATGTGCTTGATCCGGCAAATAATAACAGGGTAAAGACTTCTTTCTTCAAAGCGG
>CAMLPA010000527.1 GCA_946481605.1 uncultured Flavihumibacter sp.
AATGAAATACTTCTCCATCGGCAAAATCGCCGCCGCCTTCGGAACCGACGGCGAAATGATCCTCCAGCACAGCCTCGGCAAAAAGAACGCCCTCAAAGATGTGCGCGCCATCTTTCTCGAAGACCGCAAGAACGCTTTCCTGCCTTACTTCGTGGAATCCATACGCCCCAAATCGCTCACCGACCTGTATATAAAACTGGAAGACATCAGCTCCCGCGAAGCGGCCCGGAAATTCCTCCAGAAAGAAGTATGGCTGGAAGAAGCCGATTTCAAAGGACAGGCCGCCGCCAAATCACCGTTATCGCTGTTGGGCTACACCCTTGTACAGCAAAACGAAGTATTAGGAGAAATAGAAGAGATCATCGAACAGCCGCACCAGGTATTGTGCCGTATTTCCTATAAAGGGAATGAAGCCCTGATACCGCTTCATGAAGAAACACTGGTCAACGTTAACCACGAACAGAAACAGGTGGAAGTGGACCTGCCGGATGGATTGCTGGATCTTTATGCAGGTGCGTAAACGCCCGTTTCATCTGCTTCCCGTGCCTCGCATTGTGTGCGGTGATAAACCGGAACACATCCCCCAGTTTCAGTTTAATGAATGGGGCTATGGAGATGGGAATCCGCCAGTAACCAATATTGGTATTGAAAGAACGATCGAAGAGGTAGAGCAGGCGCCTGAGTTGCAAATAAAATTCTTCGCGCACTTCGGTTGCCGGGAGTTCAATGGGGGGAATATGCCCTTTGAAAGCCTTCATTTTTTTCTGCGGTTTCCCTGCGGGTGCGGGCTGCATCATTGCTGTAAAATAATTGCCGAGCCAACCCGATGTAAATTCATGTTGGGGAATTACATCTTTGCGCAGGCTTCCTTTTTCAAGCGCCTTTTCCATTAAAGGAAGGTAGAACCTGCCATAACCATTCAGGTGGTCCATCACCTGTGCAATGCTCCAGCCCCCGCCGGGCATGGGTTGCAGCAATTGTTCCGCTGTAAGGGGCATATACAGTTTTTCAGCTTCTTCCAGCAGTTCGAGCGTATCCGTTTTCAGCTCGTCGATCAGTGTTTGTGTAAGGAATTTTTTCATGTTGATTGTTTGTAGGCTTACCCATGCTCCGGAAACATATTATTTACAGGAGTTTCATGGCTATACTTTGATTACGGAACAAAGCTAGTGGTAAGCTGAAACAGGAATCTTGGTGCGCACCAAGATTTTATAAACGAACCGAATGTAGCAGCTTGCTGAAAGTAGTGGCATCTATGCCGAGGTAAGAGGCCAGGTATTTGTGCGGAATAAACTGGAGGATATGCGGACTGCGGTTCAGCAACGCCCTGAATTTCTCCTCCGCGCTGTACACCTGCAATTCGATCTGCCTTTCCAGCACGCCGGCAAAAGTATGGCAGATGGAAGTGTAGAGCAGTTCCCGGATGCTGATGTGTTCCGTGGCCACTTTTTCCAGTTGCAGGTAATGGGTGTACAGCATATTGCTTTTGGTAATGGCCTCCAGGTAGTAACGGGAAGGCTTGCGCAGCAGGAAGGAATCGGCCACGCCTGAGAAAGAACCTTTGTACGTGAATACCAGCGTGGCTTCCCTTTCGCCATGAAAGCAGAATGCCCGTTGCAACCCATCCAATACAAAATAAAGGTGGTTTTCTACCTGGCCCGCCGCTGTAATGATGTCTTTTCTTTTAAAGGAAACCGGTTGCCATATCGCGGCAAACGATTGCCAGGCCGGTTCGGGCAGCGGTTTTACGGCGAAGATGGTTTGTCGGAGCTGGTCCAGCGCTTCCATTGTAGATTTCGGTTATCGGTACCGCTTATTAAAGCCCATTAATTTCGTCTGCTGAAAGTCCGGTTAATTTGACGATATCCGCTGTTGAAAGGCCCAACAGCTTTGCGGACTTTGCGACTTCTATCTTTCCTTCCATTTTTCCTTCTATTCTCCCTTCTATCTTTCCTTCATCAAAAGCTGTATCAATAACACCTTTTAAGTCACGGTATATCTTTAAGCTACTTTCGTACTTGTCCAATTCTGTTTGATCGAACTTGGCCAGTTCGGCCTTCTCAAATGCCTTTGAAAAAACTTCGTCTTTGAAGATGGTCGGGATGGTTTGAAAATCTTCCAGGTTTTTTATAAAATACAACCATTTGTCAAGACGACTCTCCAACTCAGCTTCCGACTTACTGAAATTGGGCATCTCCAGGTAGATATACGTCAGCTTATCATAAAAAGTCTTGCCATTCTGATTCTTCAATTTGATGGTGTGTACCACTTCACTTTTCTCTGGTTCGCTTTCATAGTCATCAAACGTAAAGTCCAGGATACCAACGCAGTAAACTGATTTCAGGTTATAATTCCATTCACCTTTTTCGGCCTGCTCACGGATTGGGAAAGTTGAATAGTAAATGGTCCTTTCCTTGAAATAGTTTTGTTTTGCTTTTTGAAGCTCTACAATAAATTTTTCTCCCTTTTCATTCTCACAATAGATGTCGTAAACAGCCTTCCTGTCCGCATCAGTCAATCCGAGTTGCTCGGTATTTTTGAAGGACAAATCAACAATTTTGTTTTGCTCCGGCAAAAGCGCATTCAGGAAGTCCAGCAAAAGGGGTTTGCTGGCTTCTTCGCCGAAAATCTTCTTGAATCCGAAGTCTGTAAATGGATTGATATATTTTGCCTTCATCGTATCGGTCTAAGTGCAGGCGAATTTACAAATTTCCGGGCGAAGTTCTGTTTCAATGCGTTTTCGCCCTGTCAATCCACCATACACGCATTTCTCAAACTCGCGTATTTCCCTGGTTCCCCAAATTTTTCTTTTAATAACCTACTTGTTTAGTAGGGAATGTGTATATTCGCATTCCATAACCACTAAAAATTTGTTCATTATGAGTTTACGTTTAGGGGATGTAGCTCCCAACTTCAAGGCCCAGACTTCCCAGGGCGAGATTGATTTTTATGAGTTCCTCGGCGATTCCTGGGGAATTTTGTTCTCGCATCCTGCCGATTATACGCCGGTTTGTACCACTGAACTGGGCAGAACCGCTGCACTGAAAGATGAATTTGCGAAGCGCAATGTAAAAGTGCTCGCACTGAGTGTTGACCCTGTGGATAAGCACCTCGGCTGGATAGGTGATATCAACGAAACGCAGAACGTTTCAGTAGAATTCCCCATCATTGCGGATGATGATAGAAAAGTATCTGAACTATACGGTTTCATTCACCCCAACGCTTCGGCTAC
>CAMLPA010000528.1 GCA_946481605.1 uncultured Flavihumibacter sp.
CTGAACGATAAGCTGGAACTGATTGGCGAAGACAAGAGTGGTCTGTATTTGTTCGACAGAGATATTCTGGCTTATAGAGGGAAGAAGTAACCCGATTTTTAATGCTGAATTTTGAATGATGGATTTGGGATTAGGGTGCTAACAATGTAAACGCCTTGCGGTAATTCAAAAAAAATGGAACTCCCAAAATGCGGAGCTCCATTCAAAATTCATCATTCAAAATTCAAAATCTCTACACTACACTTCCTCTTCTTCCGCGAGCAATTTAAAGTACGCGCCTTCCATGGCGGGATCCAGTTTAAGCTGGCAGGCCAGGCGGCTGTCGTCATCTGCATCGGGAAGCGTATCCAGCATATCCATTTCGGCGTCTCCTTTTTCGGGGAGGTTTTCCAATCCGTGCACCACCTGTACATGACAGGTACCACACATGGCCATTCCGCCGCAGGCGGCCACGATGGCGTATTCAGAAGCTTTGAGGAACTCCATAAGGTTCAACCCCATGTCGGTAGGCGCTTCCAGCGTTTGTACATCGCCTTCCCTGTCTTCTACTGTGATCGTGATGTTCATGTTAAAAAGCGTTCACCCCGTTTACTGTGGTGTATTTGAAACTGAGTCGCTGATCGGGATATACATATTTAAAGGCACTTTGCGCCATCAGCGCGGCTTCGTGGAAACCACAAAGGATGAGCTTCAGTTTACCAGGATATGTATTGATGTCACCGATGGCGAAGATACCTTCCACATTGGTGGAATAATCAAAAGTATTCACCGTAATAGCTGATTTTTCTACGTTCAGTCCCCAGTTCGCGATCGGACCCAGTTTTGGACTCAATCCAAATAAGGGGATGAAGTAATCGGCCTGGATGGTGTTCACGTTTTTAGCGTCGTCCTGTACCAGTACGGCGTTCAGCTTACCATTTCCTTCAATCTTCACCACGTTGGCCTTCAGCACCAGGTTGATCCGTCCTTCTTTGGCCAGTTCGAACACTTTTTCAGCGGAATCAGGCGCGCCACGGAAAGTTTCGCCCCTGTGTACCAGCGTTACGGATGCGGCCACATCAGCGAGGTAGTTGGTCCAGTCGAGGGCGGAATCTCCACCACCGGCCAGCACAATGTTTTTGTTCCTGAACACTTCGGGATCTTTCACCATGTAAGCCACTCCTTTTCCTTCAAACTCTTCCAGTTGTTCAACGGCCGGTTTACGGGGTTCAAAGCAACCCAACCCGGCTGCGATCACGATCACTTTACAGTGAACGGAAGTTTTATCGGAAGTGGTTACTATAAAAGAACCATCCTCCTGCTTTACCACTTCTTCCACTCTTTCACCGAGGGAGAAAGTGGGTGCGAAGGGTTCAATCTGCTTCATCAGGTTGTCCACCAACTCCTGGGCGAGTACGCCGGGAGAACCGGGAATATCATAAATGGGCTTATGGGGATAAATCTCTGAAAGTTGCCCGCCCACTTGCGGCAGGGCATCCATCACATGGCAGCGCATTTTCAGCAGGCCGGCCTCAAACACAGCAAACAGGCCCACCGGACCCGCTCCTATTATGCAAATATCTGTCTGTATCATTTCTTCAGGTTAAAACATGTGCGGGCGCGTGAACACCCAAATTCGTTAAAAACGGCAGCAATTAAACAGATAATCAATCCCTTATGTTCAAAAGAGGGGAAGAATACCTCGCTTTAGACCAACATCTTTTCACGAAAGGAACGGTATAAAGTGCCGCAAAATTACTTTAGTTTCCCCGAAGTTGTTTACGATAAAAGGAATTTTACCCGCCTGTGAAGATCACCATTGCTGAAATGACCTGAAATCAGGGTAATGCAGCCGATTTAAACAGCCCGAAACTGGCCAGAAAAAAACCTTTCCGCGACGAAAGTATGCGCAACCTGACCTTGTTGGTGCTTATTTCCGGGAAACGGAGCAGCCGTTTGTACCCCACCGTGGTGCCCTCCGTTATTTTTTTCCAGTCGCCATTTTCCTCATATTCCAGTACAAATTTTTCGATCCGCTGGCCGCGGGTAAGCTGTTCCTGTAACATCAATACATTAAAACTGGCTGTTTGGGGAAGGGTCAGTTCAAGTGTTCCGGTGGTATCTCCCGGAGCGGGGCACCAACTGGTGTGTTCTTTTCTATCGAGTACTTTTTTTGCGCCTTTGCCGGAGGAAGGAGTCAGTTTTGCCCCTGTTGCCAGGTTGTTGCTGAAGGTTTTTTGAATGATGATATTCCAGTCGCTGAGGTTTTTCACATCATTTTCGTGCAATAAACCCCGTTTATCGGGGGGAATATTCAACAGGAGTACCCCGTTTTTTCCCACCGAATGGTAGTAGATGTCTTCCAGTTTTTCCGGTGTTTTCACCTGTTTGTCTTCCTTTTCATGGTAAAACCATCCTGGTCTTATGGACACATCGGTTTCCGCGGGGTACCATACCAGTCCTTTCGCCTTTACAATTTTATCGCGGCTGCCGAGGTCGTCTCCCATCATGTCGCCGGTAGGTTTAAATGCCAGCCCCTGCTGCGAGTTCGCGGCAATGGATTCCTGGCTCAGGTTATTCGCGGGCACCACGCTCCATTCGGTATCACGGCCATAACCTGTTTCCGTTCCCACCCAACGAACATCGGGCCCCATAATAGCGATCACGGCTTCAGGCTGCAGTTTACGGATCAGCTTGTACCAGCGTTCAAAATCATAGACCTGTTTTTTACCGTTCGGCCCTTCCCCGTTGGCGCCATCGAACCATACTTCGTTAACTTTCCCGTAGCGGGTGAGCAGTTCCGTAAGTTGCGCCACGAAGAAATCGTTGTAAGCGGGGGAACCATAAACGCTGGCGTTGCGGTCCCAGGGAGAGAGGTAAACACCGAACCCTATCTTTTCTTTTTTACAGGCCTCGGCCACTTCTTTCACCACATCACCGGTACCGTTTTTCCACGGACTGCTTTTTACAGAATGCCCGGTAGTTGCTGTGGGCCATAAACAGAACCCGTCGTGGTGTTTTGCCGTAATAATCACTTGTTTTATCCCCGCTGCCTTGGCGGCCTTCACCCACTGGTGCGCATCCAGTTGTGTCGGGTTGAAAATACGCGGGTCTTCCTTTCCATCCCCCCACTCCCTTCCGGTGAAGGTATTCACCCCAAAATGAAAGAACGCGGTAAGCTCCAGGCGCTGCCACCGCAGTTGCCTGGGCGATGGTGTAACAGCCGCCGCTTTTTGAATGATCTCCGCTTC
>CAMLPA010000529.1 GCA_946481605.1 uncultured Flavihumibacter sp.
CTGGCGATCTCTCCCTGCCGGATATCGATATCCACTCCTTTCAGAACCAATAAATCTCCAAATGAACGTTTAATGTTTCGGGCGCTGAGCATGCAACGAAATTAAGGGTTCCCGCATCAAAAAATAAAATGGGAATGCACATTTACCCGTTTAAATGTGGAAAACACCGGTTTTAGGAAAACACTAATACCGTTCTTTCAACATTTGATTTGGATATTTCGTTGTAAAAATTACATTTGCCAAAAATTAAACAATCAGTGATATGTTCTGGACACTTGAACTAGCATCGTATCTTGAAGACGCACCCTGGCCGGCCACAAAGGACGAACTGATAGATTATGCCATCAGAAGCGGCGCCCCCATTGAGGTGGTAGAAAACCTGCAGGAACTGGAAGACGAGGGCGAGATCTATGAAGGGATCGATGATATATGGCCCGACTATCCTTCCCAGGAAGACTTTTTCTTCAACGAGGACGAGTATTAGAATTTTGAATGATGGATGTTGAATTTTGGATGATAAACTGATCTGAAATTTAACTTCCGTTTTTATTTATTAAGCGTGTATACATGTTTGAAACAGGTATACACGCTTATATTTTCAGGAGGGAGGAATAATTCTGGATGTTGGATTTTGAATGATGAATGTTGGATTTTGGATGTTGGATTTTGGATTGTTGAGATAGCCAGAAATTCAACATTCATAATAAGATTGAGTACGATCAGGATTCATGTAAATACCCTTCCAGTTGGATTAGAGTAAGCTAGATTACTTGCCTCACCTCAAAAAAAATGGATTTTGAATTAGGTTTCCCCATCCAAAATCCATCATTCAAAATTCAAAATTTCTTATTCTACCCCCAGCTTCTGCATCACTTCGTTACTCACGCCGGTATTGGAATAGCCGCCGTCGTGGAAGAGGTTCTGCATAGTCACCATCTTTGTAAGATCGGAGAAAAGTGTAATACAGTAGTTTGCACAATCTTCAGCGGTAGCGTTGCCCAGGGGCGCTATCGCGTTGGCATAGTCGTAGAAATCGCCGAACCCTTTAATACCGGTACCGGCAGTTGTTTTGGTAGGCGACTGGGAAACAGTGTTGATACGCACTTTCTTTTCCAGTCCGTAGTGGTAGCCGAAGCTACGGGCGATGGACTCCAGCATGGCTTTGATATCAGCCATATCGGTATAGAAAGGGAAGGTACGTTGCGCGGCCATGTAAGTAAGGGCCACCACGCTTCCCCATTCGCTGATCGCGTCGAGTTTGCGGGCAACGCTTAACATTTTATGGAAGGAAAGGGCCGATACATCGATGCCTTTCAGGAAATAATCATAATTAGATTCTGTATAGGGAACATTTTTACGGATGTTCACACTCATGCCGATGGAGTGCAGCACAAAGTCGATTTTGCCGCCCAGCACTTCCTGGGATTGGGTGAATAGCGTAGTAAGTTCATCAACGCTGGTCGCATCAGCGGGAATAATCTGGGAACCGGTTTTTTCAGCCAGTTTTTTAATTTCTCCCATCCGCATGGCAATAGGCGCGTTGGTGAGCACAAAAGTTGCACCTTCCTCGTGTGCTTTTTCGGCTACTTTCCAGGCTATTGAGTTTTCATCTAATGCGCCGGTGATGATACCGCGCTTCCCCTTTAAAAGGTTGTATCCCATAATGTTTACTTTAAATTCAGGCCGTAAAAATAGCTATATCGGGGGAAATACCGTTAAGAATTCACCAATTCCCTCGCGTTTTCAATGGCCGCGGCGGTAGGCGTTTCTCCGCTCAGCATCTGGGCAATGGCGTTTACCCTTTCTTCTGCGCCCAGTAAGCGTATATTGGTGCGAACCTGGTTGTTCCGGGTTTCCTTGTAAACAAAGTAGTGCGCATGGGCCTTGCCTGCGATCTGCGGCTGGTGGGTTATGCAGAGCACCTGCCTTTGGGTGGCCAGTTTGCGGAGAATGACCCCAACCTGTTTGGCGGCTTCTCCTGAAATACCGGTATCAATCTCATCAAAAATCATGGTGGGCAGGTCCATCGAGCCGGCCACCAGTGATTTGATGCACAGCATCAGTCGGCTCAACTCACCACCGGAAGCCACTTTGCGCACGGGTTCAAAACGGCCGCTTTTATTGGCATCGAAAAGAAATTCCACCTGGTCCATGCCTTGCGGTTCGGGTTCGCATGGCGTCAAGCTCAGCTTCAGCAAGGCATTGGGCATACCCACCTGCGTAAGTAAAGTATTCACTTCTTGCGTAAACGGACCTGCGGCCTCCTGCCGTTTTTCAGACAGCTTCTTCCCGGTTGCCCGCAAAGCCGTTTCTTCTTTCGCGGCCTTTATTTCCAGGGCGGTGATGCGGTCGCCATTTTCTGAAGAAGCCTGTAATTTCTTTTCCAGTTCTTCTTTTATCACGATCAATTCAGCGGTGGTGTTCACGCCATGTTTTTTCTGAAGCCTGTAACCCGCCGCCAGCCTTTCATTGAGAATAGACAACCGTTGCGGATCGTGTTTAATATGGTCTTGAAGCCGGTCAAATTCACCGGCAATATCCTGTAACTCCACGTGTACTGATTGTAACCGATCTACCAACTCCTTCAACGGCGCATATCCATCGCTGTAAGCCTGCACCTGTTGCAGCATTTGTTTTAATTGCTGCACGATGGGCTGTTCAGATTCCGATAAATTATAACAAACGGCAGCCAGTGCACCTTGTAACTGTTCTGCCTGGGAAAGCATTTTTAGTTCCGCTTCCGTTTCTTCCAATTCATCGGCACGGAAATTCATTTCATCCAGTTCATTAAACTGGAACTGGTGGTAATCCAAATCGCGGTTGAACTGTTCCTGTTCTTTGCGTAGTCTGTTCAGTTCGCGGAGCGTTGCCTGCCACTCCGCGTATTGGGCCGAATAAGCGTCTTTAAGGCCTCCATTTGCAGCAACAGCATCCAGCACGGACCTTTGGAAATCCACCTTGCCAATATCTAGCGTATCGAATTGCCGGTGAAGGTCCACCATCATCGCGCTTAATGTGCGCAGTTGTTCGAGCGAAACGGGCGTATCGTTGATAAAGGCGCGCGATTTACCCGCTGTGCTGATTTCTCTGCGGATGATCAGTTCATCGGAAGGATCCAGGTCGCCGTTCTCAAGGAACGCCGCCACATCCTTCCTGCCCCCGGTCTGGAAGATGCCTTCCACCACACATTTCTGTTCCCGGTTCTGCAAATAAGAGGTAT
>CAMLPA010000530.1 GCA_946481605.1 uncultured Flavihumibacter sp.
GCAAATACCTGTATGTTTCCGGACATGGTCCCGTACAGGATGACAAGTCGCTGATCATCGGGCGTATTGGCCGCGAAATGGATATGGAACAGGGAAAACTGGCTGCAAGGCAGGTGGGACTTACGATTCTGTCTACCATCAAAACGCATGTGGGCGAACTGGATAAAGTGAAACGTGTGCTCAAAGTATTGGGCATGGTGAATTGTACGCCTGAATTTGAACGCCATCCTTACATCATCAACGGGTGCAGTGAATTGTTCGCCGCAGTATGGGGAGAAGAAAACGGCATTGGCGTAAGAAGCGCCGTGGGCTTCGGTTCGTTGCCCGATAATATTCCCGTGGAAATTGAAGCGTTGTTTGAATTGTATTGATATGAAAGCATCCAAAGCACAGTGGTTTACCGTCCGGAATATTGCCTCGGTCGATTCTCCGGCGTTGCTGGTTTATCCGGATCGGATATTGAAGAATATTCGCCACGCGTTAAAAATGGTGCCGAATAAAAATTGTTTGCGTCCGCATGTGAAAACGAACAAGATGGCGGAAGTGTGTAGCATGATGCTGCAAGAAGGCATTACGAAATTCAAATGCGCCACCATTGCGGAAGCGGAAATGCTGGTCCGCGTGAATGCGCCGGATGTATTGCTGGCCTACCAGCCAGTGGGACCTAAGGCGCAACGTTTTCTGGAGCTGATGGACAAATACCCTCAAACCCGTTTCTCCTGTCTTGTGGATGATGAACAGGTAGCGGCGCATCTTTCCAACCTGGCTGTTGCATCCAAAAAGAAAGTAACGGTTTGGATCGATCTGAATGTGGGGATGAACCGGACAGGCATCGTTCCTGAAAAAGCCCCCGCGCTTATTGATGCGTGCCTTCGGCTGGAAGGCATTGAAATAGAAGGTTTCCATGCTTATGATGGTCACAACAATGCACCTGATCTTTCTGCTCGAAAAAAAGAAGGAGATATTATTTTTGAACGTGTTCAGGCATTGGTGTTGAACGCGGAGCAACAATCCGGTAAAACCATGCGTATCGTATTGGGCGGTTCTCCCAGCTTCCCGGCTCACTTGCACAGGAAAAACGTGGAGTGCAGTCCGGGCACATTTGTTTTCTGGGATGCCGGTTATCAAAGTAAATACACGGAACAGCCTTTTGAAATTGCCGCATTGGTGGCGACGAGGGTAATCTCCATTGTTGACCGGCACACCATCTGTACCGATCTCGGTCACAAGTCTGTTGCGGCCGAAAATCCTTTGCCCCGTGTTCATTTCCTCAATCATCCTTCTGCTACGCCTGTTGGTCAGAGTGAAGAACATCTTTTATTGGGCGTGAACGATGCTTCAGCCTACAAAATCGGCGATGTACTGTATGGCGTGCCCGTTCATATTTGCCCCACCGTTGCTTTGTACGAACGGGCCATGGTGGTAGAGAAAAAGGAAGCTGTTAAGGAATGGAAAGTAATTGCAAGAGATAGAAAAATATCTGTTTAAAGAATGGCCGGATAAGGCTCAAAATCCAGTTATGTTCACAATAGACGCGCACCTTGATCTCAGTATGAATGCCATGGAATGGAACCGCGATCTCCGGCTACCAGTGTCGGATATACGCAAACGGGAGTTTGGATTAACCGATAAACCCGATCGCGCCAAAGGAACTGTTTCACTGCCGGAACTCCGGAAAGGAAATATCGGTCTTGTGGTGGCTACACAGATTGCAAGGTATGTGGCGCCAGACAATAACCTTCCGGGCTGGCATTCGCCACAGCAGGCATGGGCGCAAACCCAGGCGCAATTAGCCTGGTACAAAAGCATGGAGGAACTGGGTGAAATGGCGATGATCCGGAACCTGGAAGAGCTGGAGCGGCATGTTGCGCTTTGGAGGAATGATACCGTTGAAACGCAAAAGCCGGTTGGGTATATACTGAGCCTGGAAGGGGCCGACTCGCTCATGTCCGTTTCCTACCTCGAAACCGCCTATAATTATGGCTTGCGTGCCGTTGGTCCCGCGCATTACGGGCCAGGAAGGTATGCCAACGGAACCGATGCAACCGGGGGATTGAACGAACAGGGCAAAGCGCTGCTGAAAGAAATGGACCGCCTTGGCATGATCCTCGATGCGACTCATTTGTGTGATGATGCTTTTGAAGATGCGATGAACATTTTTAAAGGGCCGGTATGGGCCAGTCACAACAACTGCCGCGCTTTGGTGCCCCATAACCGCCAGTTCTCGGATGAGCAGTTAAAGTTGCTGATAGAAAGAGGCGCCGTAATCGGTGGTGCCCTGGATGCCTGGATGATGGTGCCCAACTGGGTGCGCGGCGTATCTACACCAGCGTCTATGCAATGTGACCTCAATAAAATGATTGATCATCTGGACCATATCTGCCAACTGGCGGGGAATGCGTTGCATGTAGGCATCGGCTCCGACCTCGATGGCGCCTTCGGAAAGGAGCAATCACCACACGACCTCGAAACCATCGCCGACCTCGACAAAATACCTTCCCTGCTGAAAGCCCGTGGTTATTCCAATGAAGATATAGCCAATGTTATGCACGGCAACTGGCTGCGGTTTTTACGAAAAGCCTGGGGTTGATCAGCAGCGGTAACAAACGGCGTTCACGTTCATGCCCGCACCCACTGAAGCGAATACCACCACATCACCTTCATGCAACTGGTGTTCCGGAAGAGAACCCTTTAATACAAGATCGTACAGGGTTGGAATGGTGGCCACTGAACTGTTGCCCAGCCATCCGATGCACATTGGCATTACGTTTTCAGGAGCCTGCACGCCATACAACTGGTAAAGCCGCGCTATTATGGCTTCATCCATTTTCTCATTCGCCTGGTGGATGAATATCTTTTTGATTTCCTTAATGTCCACGCCACTTTGGTCGATACAGGCTTTCATAGCTGAAGGTACATGGCTGATGGCGAATTCATACACCTTCCTGCCTTTCATTTTCAGAAAACGTACATTGGGATCACTTTCCGGGTAATTGGATGTACCCATATTGATGTAATCGGCTTCCTCTGTAGCGTATGTCTGTGCTAGTGCAGAAAGAATACCTTTTCCGCCGCTGTTCTCTCTTGCTTCCAGTATGGCAGCGCCAGCCCCATCGCTGAAAATCATGCTGTCGCGGTCGTAAATGTCTACCACCCTTGAAAGCGTTTCCGTTCCTATAATCAATGCTTTCTTCGCGATACCCGCTTTGAAGAAAGCGT
>CAMLPA010000531.1 GCA_946481605.1 uncultured Flavihumibacter sp.
TCGCTGATGCTGGTTACTTCCCTGAATACAAAAATCGGTTACTACAAAGCAGCTGAGATCGCGCAAAAAGCACACAAGGAAGGAACCACACTGAAAGAAATGGCCGTGAAACTCGGTTATGTTACACCAGAAGAATTTGACGCCTGGGTAGTGCCGGTGGATATGGTGGGAGAACTGTAATAATTTACGCTCCAAATAAAAAGGTGGCAGCCAGAATTTTTCCGGCTGCCACCTTTCTTTTTCAGACGATTTACTTCAACGGACGAATCCAATAACCGTATTCATAATTCCTGAACTTCAGCCTGTATTCTTCCAGGGGCCACGCACCCCAACTGTCGATACCCTGCATACCGGTCTGGTTCAGGTCGATATGAAGGTAAATTTCAGGGCGTGGTTTCAATTCTCCCGAATGGTATTGTTTCTTTTCCGTTTCAGGATCCAGGTCATCTATGTTATAAGGTAATGCAGATACATTCAGCAATGAATCTTCCGCGATGATGCGAATTCCCTTTCCTTTTTTGTTGGTAAAACTGGTCCAACGCACATCAGACTTGTTGCCGCTCTCCTGTGGACGCGCATACGGGAAATACTGCTGCTCCAATGTTTGGCTGTACTGTGCCACAAGCGAAGCTGTTTTCCGGTCCCAATAGTTTTCCCATGGCCCTCTTCCATACCAGGAAATATTCGAGAATGTTTTGTTGAGCTGAAGATCGTTCCCCATGCGCAACAGGAGTTTATGATTCCCTTTCAGGGCTTTAAAACTGTTGTGTACCCGTACCGATCCATCGGCAAATACTGTAAAACGCTGTTCCTGTGCCGCATCTCCGTTCAGTAATACTTTTGAGAAAGTTACTTCATACGCGCCGTTCTCCAGTTGCTTTAACGTGGCTTTCGTGTCTTTTCCTTCGGTATAAGCACTGCGCCACATCCGGAGTGAACGGTTGAAACCTGCGCCTATATCATTGTCCGTTGGGGCGCGCCAGTAAGCAGGTGTGGGCCCTTGTTGCAATACGGTTTCACCTTTTATTTCGTATGCTTTCATGGTGCCTGAAGCTGCATCAAAAGCTATCGAAAAATCCTTTCCTTTTACGGTAATCGAATTGCCATCCTGCTTTCCTTCCAGTTTCCCGGAAGCTGGTTTTACCACGACTGGCGCATAAGTTCCCAATGCAAACTGTTCGTAAGCGATTTCATAACCGGCTTCCAGGAAAGGCTCTGCTTTTTTCAGTACATACCGCACATTCAGAAAATATTCACTGCCCGGTTTTTGTTTTGTTTTTACAGGTAAAGTGAAAGCTGCTTTTGTACGGGGTTCAATATTTAGCTGAGGAATACTTCCTTTCTCTACCACTTTCCCGTTTTCAAGCAATTCCCAGTTCAAAGCATAGTTTTCTATGTTTCTGAAGAAATAGGAATTGAATACTGAAATATTGAAATTGCTTTCCAATGTTGTTTTCACAAACTGATGCACTTTCTTGATCTCAATGGCCATAGGCGTGAGACCCCGGTATGCTGTTACCACGCCCTTCACACAAAAATTATTATCGCTGAAGTTCTCGTTTACCGGGCCTTCCAGCGGAAAATCTCCACCATAAGCCATGATACGTTTGCCGTTCTTTACCGTGTCTATCGACTGATCGATCCACTCCCAGATAAATCCGCCCTGCAAACGCGGGTGACTTTCAATATTATCCCAATACTCTTTAAAGTTGCCGAGGCTATTCCCCATGATGTGCGCATATTCACTCATGATCATCGGGCGCTTATCCCTGCCCGTGGAATAACGGACGAGCCAGTCGGGACCTGGGTACTGGGGCACGATCATATCGGTATTGAAGTCGGATTCGGCTCTTTCATATTGCACCGGGCGATCGTCTTTCTGTTTCAGCCATTCGTAGGCTTCATAAAAATTAACGCCGTTTCCAGCCTCATTGCCAAGGGACCAGGTGATGACGGAAGTATGGTTCTTATCACGTTCATACATACGCGTAATACGTTCCAGGTGCGGGTTACGCCATTGCCTGTCGTTCGCGAAAGTATATTCCAGGTCGTAATACCTTCCGTGCGATTCAATATTCGCTTCATCTATCACATACAAACCATACTCGTCGCAAAGTTCCATCCAGTATGGATGCGGCGGGTAATGCGAATGTCTTACAGCATTCACGTTCAGTTTCTTCATCATCTCCATATCCTTGCGCATATCCTCCTCCGTGAGGGTATGGCCGGTGGTGGGATTGTGTTCGTGCCGGTTTACGCCTTTGAGGAAAACGCGCTTTCCGTTCACCAGTAAATCACTCCCTACAATTTTTACGGAACGGAAGCCCACACGCTGCGGCACCACTTCCAGCACTTCTCCCTTCCTGTTTTTCAGGGTGATGTACAACGTATAGAGATAAGGAATTTCAGCGGACCAAAGTTTCACTTTTTCGATGGGCCGCGCAACCTGTATATTTTTCTTATAGTTGCCAAGTACCGAGAAGTTTCCGTCATTCCCAATGTCTTCTTTCCAAACCTGCTTTCCTTCGGCATCTACCAGTTCATAGCCTACAGCAAAAGTATCGGGTCGACTGTGCAATGTGTTTTTATCGATCTTAAAACTTTCCACATCGGTGCTGATGCTGAGCCATCCTTCATGATCATCAGAAGGTTCCGCTTTCACTGTAAAATCATGGATGTGTAACTTCGGCGTGGCATACATATATACTTCCCTTTCAATACCTGATATCCGCCACATATCCTGGCATTCCAGGTAACTGCCATCGCTCCAGCGGTACACCTGTAAGGCAATGAGGTTCTCGCCGGGCCGTACGTAATTGGTGATGTCGAACTCTGCGGCCAGCTTGCTGTCTTCGCTGTAACCTACTTTTTTACCGTTCACCCAGATGAAGAACGCGGATTTAACGGCACCCAGGTGTATGAAAACCTGCTTGCCTTTCCAGGAATCCGGCAGGGTGATTTTTTTGCGGTACGAACCAACCGGATTGTTGTTTTTCGGGATATCGAAAGGCGGATCGAGCCTCGCGCCTGTTTTGGCCCTGCCGGTAAATTCGTACGGGTGGTTCACATATATCGGCAGGCCGTATCCGTTGAGTTCCCAATTGGCGGGCACTTTAAATTCGGCCCATTGGGCATCGTTAAAATCTGTTTTATAAAAATCTTCCGGCCTTTGGCGGGGATCCTGCACCCAGTTGAATTTCCAGTTCCCGTTCAGGGAAA
>CAMLPA010000532.1 GCA_946481605.1 uncultured Flavihumibacter sp.
CGGGGTAAGGTAAAAAAAATGGCGGAAAGTTATCTTGGAAAATGGAGGAGCGGTTTCAGCTAAGACAAATTCTTGTTCCCGTTAAATCATTGGTATTATGCAGGGTAGGCTGAAAAATATGTAGTGGAAAGAAATATTTCCACCATATTGTCGTTAGGGTAATTTATTAAAGAGCCTGGAAGAATTCTTCCCCGGAAGAGCCGTTTCTGTTTTTTAATTGCCACGCATTGGCGCCATTTGTTAACCCCTATTAATTATGAGAAAAATTTACTTAGCAGTAAGCCTGGCATTATTCTTTTTTATTCCTGTTTTACATGCCCAGAACTGGCAATCGGTAGGGCCGACTGACCTGAACCAGGTTTCTTTTTCCAACAGTAGTTACAATTGGATCGTAATGGATGGCAACACGCCCTATGTGGTGTTCCAGGAAAATAACGGTAAAGCCATCGTAAGAAAATTTGACGGCACCACCTGGTCGGATGTGGGTGCGGCTGGCGGATTATCGGCAGGTAACGCGTATTACACCAAGATAGCCGTGGATGGAAATGGAACACCTTATGTGGTGTACCAGGATGTGGCCAATGGTTATGGCGCAACGGTGCGAAAATTTAACGGCACGGCCTGGGTTGATGTGGGGTCGCCGTCTTTTTCGGCGGGATGGGCATATTCCACCGCTATCGCGATTGATGGGAACGGGGTACCGTACGTAGTGTACCAGGATGGCGCGTATTCATCAAAAGCGAACGTTATGAAGTTTGACGGGTCAGACTGGGTGAGCGTGGGCACGATCTCTGGTTTTTCGCCGGGGCAGGCTTCAGAACCACTGATCGCGATAGACGGAAACGACCTTCCCTATGTTGTTTACAGAGATGAAGCCAATGGCAGCAGGGTAGCGGCTAAGAAATTTGATGGCACCAACTGGGTGGATGCCGGTGCTTCAACAGGCGTTTCAGATGGGTATACTCCTTCGCATTCATTAACCATTGATGGCAATACACCGTACGTTTCGTTCATGGACGGGTCGAACGGCTACAGGTTAACCGTGAAGAAATTTGATGGTACCGACTGGGTAATCGTGGGTACTGCCGGTTTCACATCTGGCTTCGTTCAATATACCTCAATTGCGGTTGATGGTAATGGTGATCCCTTTGTCGCTTACAGGGATGGTGGAAACAGCAATAAAATTTCGGTGAAAAAATTTGACGGCACCAACTGGCTGGATGCCGGAAATACCGGATTTTCGGTGTGGGAAGTAACATATACTTCTATTGCTATTGACGGCAGTGGCGTGCCCTATGTAATGTATTCCGATCAGGCCCTCAGTACCAGGGCCGTTGTTCAGAAGCTGGATGGAAGTACCTGGGTAAATACCGGTACAATGGGCATATCGAAAAGCGTGGCGGCGTATACATCCGTTGCGGTAGATGCTGGTGGTACGCCTTACCTGGCATATACAGACAGGATATACGATGATAAAGTAGTAGTAAGTAAATTTAATGGTACCAGTTGGGAAGATGTTGGTACACCCGGAATATCCACAGGCTCATCCGCGTATACATCTATGGTCATTAATTCAGCCGGTGTACCTTACGTGGTATTTTGCGACGCGGGCAACGGTTGGAAAGTTACCGTTAAAATGTTCGATGGCAGCAATTGGGTAGAACTGGGCGCGTCTTCACCAATAGGCTCAGGATTCTATTCCTACATCGTACTGGATGCAAGTGACGTACCTTATGTAGTATATTGTACCATGAGCGGATATAGAGTAAACGTTAAGCGCTTCGACGGATCCGGCTGGGTAAGTGTGGGCGCCGCTGATTTTTCTCCGGGGGGTGCCCGCTATACATCCATGGCCATTGATGGCAGCAATAACCTTTACGTGGTGTATGGTGATGGTGCCAATGGCTACAGGGCCAGTGTAAAAATGTTTAATGGTACCAGTTGGGTGGATATGGGAACGCCGGGCTTTTCCACTGGAGGAACTTATTATACGTCTATTGCCGTAACTGCCAGCGGTACGCCTTACGTGGTGTATTCAGACGATAATTTTTCCGGTGCTGCTGCCAAGATGTACAATGGAACGAATTGGGTAGATGTGGGAACGCCGGGCTTTTCAGCAGGTTCAGTGTCTCAAACTTCTATTCTTGTAGATGGAACCGGGATACCGTATGTGGCTTTCGCCGATTATGGTAATGGCCAGAAGATGGCAGTTAAAAAATTCAACAGCTCCGCCTGGGAAGATATTGGTATCAATGAGGCCTCTGCTCCCGGAACCGAATCAGCCTCCCTGGCGCTGGACCAGAACAATAACCTTTATGTGGCGTTCAGGAGCGGAGGGGCCTTCGTGAAAAGCTTCGACCTGAGTTCCTCTCTCCCCCTGCGTTTCCTGGAATTTTCCGGTCTTTTACGGAACGAAAATGCTGAATTGTGGTGGCAAACATCAGATGAAGTGAACGTACAGTCTTTTGATGTTGAGCGGAGCGCTGATGGGAAAAATTATACGCGTGTAGGTAATGTCGCAGCTTTCAATACCACGGGAATACATCAGTACCGGTTTGCCGATCCCTTACCGGGCAACGGAACCGTATGGCACTACCGCATCAGACAAAAAGATACGGATGGAGCATTCAGTTTTTCTCCCGTAATCATTTTACGCGGTAGCGGGCAGAACAATGTTGCTGTTTATCCCAATCCTGTACAAAGTGTGGCCATGGTGAACATCAATGTAGTTCAGGCGCAACAGGTGAATGTTCGTGTGCTGGATATCAAAGGCCAGATAGTGCTGACTACGAAATGGAATCTTCCAGGCGGAACCGTGAGTAGGCAATTGGATTTGTCTGCACTTCCACAAGGATTATATTTCCTGGAAATAAGCGGCGTTACCCTTCATGGCAAAACCAACTTGCTCAAGCAATAGTATAGGCTTCTTATAACGGATGAATCCCCGGGCCGCTATTCCTCGCGATAGCGGCCCTTTTTATAACATCTCTGTTCATATAGGGGCTTTATAGGAATGATAGATCATACCATTACCTGCTTTTATTAAAAAATAAAAGCAGGTAACATTCAAGCGCAGTTCATGCGGTATGTATGTTTTAGTTGTCCTTTACCGAAGGCTTCACCGGACCAATGCCCTCATGCGTAGGAACAATTTTTTTGATGCTTCCGTCTTCATTGAACAACATTTTATCGATGCATACTTCCCGGTTAAAAC
>CAMLPA010000533.1 GCA_946481605.1 uncultured Flavihumibacter sp.
TGGGCGTATGCGCTTTGGGAAACAAAGAAAAGCGCCAGGAACAAAAATAATACATGGGTATTTCTAGCCGGGAACGATCGCGTCACATCATAAATTTGAGTGGCTGATCAACGGAAGTGGATCGATCTTTCGGCAGGAACATGGTGGGCAAATATACGGCATCGACGGCTCCACTACAGCGGATGCGCCGATAATTTAAACCGCTCGGCGATCATCCGCTCCAGTTCCTGCCTATGGTCTGGGTGCGCAATGCTGGCCAGGGCCAGGGCCCTTTGGCGGAAATTCTTCCCGAATAAGTTCACGATCCCGTATTCGGTTACAACCCAGTGTACGTGTCCCCTGGAAGTAACCACCCCAGCCCCTTCTTTCAGAAAAGGTACAATCCTGGAAATGCCTTTGGAGGTGGTGGAAGGCATGGCAATAATGGGTTTCCCGCCCTCAGACAATGCAGCGCCGTGCATAAAATCCATCTGACCACCAATACCGGAATATTGAAAAGTACCAATGGAATCAGCGCATACCTGTCCCGTGAGGTCCACTTCAATGGCGCTGTTAATGGCCACTACTTTCGGGTTCTGGCGGATCACGCTGGTATCGTTCACATAGCTGATGTCTCTTACTTTGATGGCGGGATTATCGTGGGCAAAATCGTATAATCTCCTGGTGCCGAGCATAAAACTGGTGACGGATTGCCCGGGGTTATTCTTCTTTCTTTTATTATTGATGATGTCTTTCTGAATCAGTTCAATCACGCCGTCGCTCATCATTTCCGTATGCAGGCCCAGGTCTTTGTGGCCGTGGAGGTTCTTCAGCACCTGGTCGGGAATACTGCCGATGCCCAATTGAAGCGTGGCGCCATCTTCGATGAGGGATGCCACATGTTTACCGATCTGTTCGCTTGCAGCGGAAGCTTTGGCGGAATAATCGACTTCAGGCAGCTCCGCATCGTACTGCACCATTTCATTGATCCTGCTGATGTGCACAAATCCATCTCCTGCCGTTCGGGGCATTTTCGCGTTCACCTGCGCAATCACATAATTCGCTTTTTCCACGGCGGCAATGGCGATGTCTACCGATGTGCCCAGCGAACAATAACCATGTGCATCAGGTGGCGAAACCTGGATCAGCGCCACATCTATGGGGAGTATTTCTTTCCGGAACAGGCTGGGAATCTGGCTGAGGAAAACCGGTACATAATCGCCGTAAGCGCTGTTGGCTATGGCACGGGTGTTCGCACTCACGAAGAGTGAGTTGAAAAAGAAACTTCCCCGGCTCACCGGATCGTTAAAATTGATATCGCCGAGGTTGGTAATGCTCACCAGTTCCACATCTCTCAATTCAGCATGTCTTTCCTGCAAGGCTTTAATCAACACAACAGGGGTTGCGGCACTACCGTGCAGGAACACACGATTTCCGGATTGTATCTTTTTTACTGCTTCGGATGCGGAACTGAAACTGGGCATGGTCAGGAAGATTTTGTGGCGCAAAGATAGCAGGAAGATGCAGGACAGGCAGGATTTGTATCAGGAAGCAGGATGATGCTGGTCAGTATTGCATCGCACGCTATTTAAAAAAGAGAGACCGGTTGGTACCGGCCTCTCTTCTATAGTTTTTCTTTCTATAATTTATCCTGTGGTGCTATACTTGTTGCTGTATGCGGTAATATTTTCTCCCGTTCACCCACCAATACACTACGGGGAACACGAGTAAAGTCAATACCGTTGCGGTAATAAGCCCGCCAATAATAACGATGGCCAGTGGTTTCTGTGATTCAGATCCGATGCCTGAAGACAAAGCAGCGGGTAAAAGTCCTAACGAAGCCATCAGCGCGGTCATCACAATGGGCCTTGTTCTTTCGTGCACGGCCTGCCGTATGGCATCGTTCATATCCAATTTTGCTTTGAGGTTGTTGCTGATGGCGGATATCAGCAACACGCCGTTTTGTACGCATATACCAAACAGGGCGATAAACCCGACACCAGCCGATATCCCGAAATTGGTACCAGTAAGATGCAGGGCCAGGATGCCGCCAATCAGGGCGAAAGGCACATTAGTGAGCACAAGGGCTGCATCTCGCATGTTGCCGAACATGATGAAGAGCCACCCCAGTATCAGCAAGAGACTGATGGGCGCTACCTTTGCAAGTGTTCCACTCGCGCGTACCTGGTTCTCATATTCACCCACCCAGCTCATATTGTATCCTGCGGGAAGTTGCACGGCGGCACCCACTTTTTCGCGGGCTTCGGCCAGTGTACTCCCGAGGTCACGGTCCCGGACGGAGAACTTGATTCCGATGAAGCGCTGGTTGTTTTCCCTGTACACGAACGCGGGACCCGTAACCGTGGATACTGCCGCGATCTGTCCGATGGAAATGGTTTTTCCCGTAGCCGAGGGCACCTGCAGGAACTCGATGTCCGCTTCCGATTTACGGAAGGCAGTATCATAGCGTACACGTATATCGTACCGCTGTTCACCTTCGTATTTCTGTGTCACGGTTTTTCCGCCGATGGCCATTTCTATCACCCCCAGCGCATCGCTTTTATTTACACCGTATATGGCCATTTTTTCTTCATCGAGTACTACGCTGATCTCCGGCTGACCAATATTCCGGATGATGCCCAGGTCGCGCACACCTTCTACCTTCGACAATTGCTCTACCACCGATTTGGCATATTGTTCCAGTACAGGAAGGTCCGCTCCATATATTTTTACGCCATTGGAAGCTTTGAAGCCAGCCACCGCTTCTGAAACATTGTCAATAATAGGTTGCGAATAATTATAGGTGATCCCGGGCCATTGCAGGAGCTTCGCATCCATCTTACTTATAAAATCCTCCACGGTTCCTTTTTCCGGCCATTCTTCCTTCGGTTTAAGGTCTACCTGGAACTGAACGAAATAAAATCCGTTCGGATCGGTTCCATCATTGGACCGGCCGGCCTGCGACAATACCTGTCTTACTTCTGGAAACCTGCCCATCTCCGTACGTAGTTCTTCAGTTACTTTGAGGCTCTCTTCCAGGGATATACTCATGGGCAATTCAGCGGTTACCCACAAAGCCCCTTCGTTGAGTTGTGGGAGAAATTCACTGCCGAGCCATTTGAAAGAATAAAGTGAAACACTTAACACAATAACGGTGATGCCTAAGGTAAGTTTCTTTCTTCTGAAGGCACCCGCAAATCCTTTCGCTACAATGCTGTTGAAAAAGTTCACGAT
>CAMLPA010000534.1 GCA_946481605.1 uncultured Flavihumibacter sp.
CGGGTGAAACCATGATCCGCTCACTTTCAGCCGCACCATACAATGCAGCGCCAGGTACCAATGGCGGATTCATCCTGCAACATAGTGTCGGGCACATTCCGCAGGGAACCGAAGTGGACGTGCCGCTCACTTATGCGGATTATTATTATGTTGAAGCGATGAAACGCTACAAAGAAAACAGGTAATGAAACAACTGCTTGCCATATCCCTGTGTTTCGTTGCTTTGAATGCTGGCGCACAGGTTAAAAAGAACATCAATCTAAACCCCATTATTCCGGATAATATTGCCGACCCTTCATTGGTGATGTTCCGTGATACGTTTTATATGTATGCCACCACGGATGTGGACCATGGCCTTGCGAAAGGAGGACCACCCGTTGTGTGGAAGTCTGTGGATTTTAAAAACTGGCATTTTGAAGGTGTATTGGATATGGGCATGGATTGGAGCAAAGGCTATTCCTTCACGAACGAAAAAGGCGAACAGCGCACGGGCTATTTCCGTTACTGGGCGCCTGGAAAACCCATCACCCGGAATGGTAAATTTTACCTCTTTCCAACCATCGTTACACCGGATGATAAAGTGGGCACTTACGTGGTAGAGGCCGATAATCCTGCGGGACCGTTCCGTTTCATCAACGGAGATCGCGTCCATTTTCCTGCAAAGGAAACCGATGCAAAACCCATTGTGAACGATATTGATGGTGAGCCATTCGTAGATGAAGATGGCAGAACCTATATCTTCTGGCGCCAGCGTCAGGCAGTGGAAGTTAGCGACGATCTTCAGCGGCAGGTAACCAACGTGATTACCGTTCCAACGCTGCACGGCGCCTACTCCGAAGGACCAGGCATGTTTAAGCGGAAGGGTATTTATTATTATTTCTACACGCAATCCGGCGACGCGAGTTATGCCAACGGGTATATGATGAGCCGCAAAACACCTTTGGAGGGATTTGAGGTACCTTCCGGTAAAAATATCTTCATCCGCTCCGATACAGCTACGGGTGTGTGGGGACCCGGGCACGGAAACGTATTTCAACTGCCGGGAAAAGATGAATTCTTTTTTATTTACCTGGAATACGGAGAGGGCGGCACAACCAGGCAGGTATTCGCCAACAGGATGGCGTTTAATGTGGATGGTACCATACAACCGGTTAAGCCTGATTTTAAAGGCGTTGATCTTTTTCCTGCAAAAAAGAAGACGGTCGCCAACCCTTTTTCCGGAGCGGTTGTAACGGCTTCGTCTGTACGAAAGGATCGTATTGTGAAAGGCACGATCGCTCCAGATCCCGATCTTGCCCGCGCCACGAAAGGGTTGCCCACTTTAAAAGTGGAAAGAACAGCGACTTATCTTCCCGCTCATACCGTAGATGGCTCAAATGGAACCCGCTGGCGCGCTGAAACCAGCGATGCCGCGCCATGGATACAATATGATCTCGGGAAAGTAAAGCGGTTAGGAACACTTGAATTGTTCTTTGTTTTTCCCGCTTACGGCCATGCATGGTACATGGAAAAATCGAATGACGGAAAAACATGGACGAGGTGCGCCGCGCAGGAAACGGTGGCGGTACGTTCGCCGCATCTTGCAAAGAACATTGGAAAAGCAAGATTCATTCGCATTCACATTACCAAAGGAGAACCAGGTATCTGGGAAATAAAACACAGACCTTAAAAAACGTTGCGCCGTGGCGTCGTTGCGAGAAATATTTTTAATGCGCTGCTGAAATATTTTTTGAAGAAATCTCTCGCAACGGCGCTACGACGCAACGGGAGAAAGCTTTTTTGGCGGGACAAAATACCTCATTATGAAAGTACTATTTAGTTTTCTTTTGCTTTCTGCCACAACCGCGCAGGCATCGGTAGATACGTTAAAACCACCGGCACCGGCGCTTCCGGGTGTGTTCGCCGATCCGCATATCGCGGCTTTCGGTAAAAAGTTTTACCTGTATCCCACAACGGATGGCACCACCGGCTGGATGAGTGACCATTTCACCGCATGGTCGTCTTCCGATCTGATCCATTGGAAACCAGAAGGCACCATTCTGGATCTGAAAAAAGACATCGCCTGGGCCGACGAGCGTGCCTGGGCACCCGCGATTGCGTACAAGAATAAAAAGTATTACCACTATTTCTCCGCCGATGTGAATATTGGTGTGGCCGTTTCCGATAAACCTGCGGGTCCGTTCAAAGATCCGATCGGGAAACCGCTCGTTCCAAAAGGAAAACTCCGTGGCCAGATGATCGATCCCATGGTGTTCGTGGACGATGACGGCAGCGCCTACTTGTATTGGGGACAAGGCAACTGTAACATGGTGAAGCTGAACGAGGATATGGTTTCTTACGACAGCACCACCCTGACCAGTTTCAAGCCGCCGGGCTACAATGAAGGCTCATTCGTATTCAAACGCAAAGGTATTTATTACCTGATGTGGTCGGAATACGATACCCGCGATCCGCGTTATTCCGTAGCTTATGCTACTTCAACATCACCTTTGGGTCCATTTATAAAAGCTGAAAAGAACCCCGTGCTGAAGGGGCGCGACCTGGTGAAAGGTGCAGGACATCACTCCGTGGTGCAGGTACCAGGGAAAGATGAATGGTACATCGCCTACCACCGGTTTAAGATTCCCGACGGGAACGGTTACAACCGGGAAACCTGTATTTCGCCGATGCGTTTTGATGCGGAAGGGAATATCCTGCCGGTGGATGTGTATGAATCAGTACCCGAAAAAAAGAGAAAATAACCCCTTAAGTCTGGAAGATCAAGGGTAAATTGCGGGTTGTGTAATCGTTTACGTAGTTATTTCGGGCTACGGGCGGTTGAATTAATCCAGCTAAACGTATGAACAAGAAATTGCTTAAAAATGTATGGGCAATAGCCTTTGTATTGGTCGCGAATGGTGTATTTGGCCAATCCAGTCCGGTTGGTGAACAACGCCGGATCAGGGCTTCCAATGCAGAAGAAATGCGCGGCAAGTTCCCGTGGACCAGTGAAAAGATCAGTGAAGAGAACCGGATGCCTATGCGGGCCTCCTATTACACTTTCCCCGATGCGAAGCAGGCGGAAGAAAAGGATTGGTCGAACAGCAGTGCTTACCTCAGTCTGAACGGAGACTGGTTTTTTAAATGGGCCGAAAAACCTGCCGAACTTCCTAAGGATTTTTTCGCTCCGGCACTTGACCACAGCAAATGGGATAAGTTCCAGGTGCCCGCCA
>CAMLPA010000535.1 GCA_946481605.1 uncultured Flavihumibacter sp.
ATGATCCTGTTGCTCCTCGCCGCCGCATCTCTTTATTTTATCAGTGGTATGCGGCAGGAAGCTTTCTTTATGGCGGGTTCCATCCTGTTTGTGGCGGGCATTTCCATTTACCAGAACAGGCGCAGTGGCAATGCGCTTAAAAAACTGAATGCCCTTACCGCCCCGAACAGCACCGTAATAAGAGATGGAAAAGAAATCAGTACCCACACCGATGAAATCGTGCTGGGCGATATGGTGGTGGTATCGGAAGGGGAACTGATTCCCGCAGATGGGAGCATCGTATTATCCAATGATTTTTCGGTGAACGAATCCATGCTTACCGGAGAAGCCATGGTGGTATCGAAATCTTCAGACCCAGCACAAAACCAGGTGTACCGCGGCACTATTGTAACGGGCGGAAGGGCAGTATTTGAAGCAACGGCCATCGGGAACGCCACACGTATGGGCGCCATCGGCAGGCAGTTGCAGGAAATGGAGCAGGTGAAATCACCACTTGAAATACAGATCGCGCATTTCGTGAAAGGAATGGTGATCGCAGGGGCAGCAGTTTTCCTGCTGGTATGGGCTATTCACTTTGTTCAAACGCGCGACTTATTGGATAGTCTGTTGCAGGCCCTCACCCTGGCAATGAGTATTTTGCCGGAGGAAATTCCCGTCGCTTTTGCCAGTTTTATGGCGCTGGGCGCGTGGCGGCTGATGAAACTGGGGGTGATCGTAAAAGAAACCAAAACTGTGGAAACACTTGGTGGGGCAACGGTGATTTGTGTAGACAAAACCGGTACCATTACAGAAAACAGGATGGAACTGGCCCGCGTTTTTACGGTGAATAATTTTCAATCCGATCCGCTTTCCACAGACGGGAAAGCGCTTATAGAAACGGCTATGTGGGCCAGCGAACCCGTTCCGTTCGACCCCATGGAAATAGCGCTCCACCATGCTTTTGGCGACAATGAAGTGAAAAAGCGGTTCAGTATGGTGCACGAATACCCGCTCTCCGGTAAGCCCCCCATGATGACACATGTTTTTGAAGACCAGGATGGAAAGCGAATCATCGCCGCAAAAGGCGCTGTAGAGGCTTTACTGGCCATCACTACGTTGGATGAGGAAAAACGGATAGCAATAACCGAAAGGGCCAAAGCATTCTCTGCAGAAGGATTACGGGTTCTCGCGGTCGCGAAATCAGATTGGAGCGGCAGCACTTTCCCGGATCAGCAACAGGAACTTCCTTTTGAACTGCTCGGACTGGTCGCTTTCTACGATCCGCCCAAAGCCAATATCTCCGAAGTACTGGACGGTTTTTACAACGCAGGCATCGAAGTGAAAATAATTACGGGCGACAATGCGCTTACCACCACCGCCATCGCCAACCAGATCGGACTACGCATCAAAGGTGCCACTGTGAACGGCGACGAACTGATGCAATGGAGCGATGCGCAACTGGACAAAGAAGTAACCAACCGCCAGCTTTTCACCCGCATGTTCCCCGAAGCCAAACTCAGGATCATCAATGCGCTGAAGCGCAACCAGGAAGTAGTGGCCATGACCGGCGATGGTGTAAATGACGGCCCCGCGCTTAAAGCGGCACATATTGGCATCGCCATGGGCAAAAAAGGAACGGAAGTAGCCAAAGAAGCCGCATCGCTGGTACTGGTGAACGACAACCTCGGCAATATGCTTGATGCCGTAGGCACAGGCAGAAGAATTTACATGAACCTTAAAAAGGCCATCCGTTATATCATTTCCATCCATATCCCCATCATTCTTACAGTATTCATTCCCCTATCACTCGGTTGGCTGTACCCCAATATTTTCAGCCCTGTACATGTTATTTTTTTCGAACTTATTATGGGCCCCACCTGTTCCATCGTGTATGAAAATGAACCTGCTGAACCCAATGCCATGCAGCGCCCACCACATAAAATCAGCGCATCTTTCTTTAATATAAAAGAACTGTCCACAAGTATTGTTCAGGGCCTGATGATTACGTTGGGCATCCTGCTGGTGTACCAGGCAAGCGTTCACTCCGGTGCGGGAGAAGGCGTGACCAGGGCAATGGTGTTCACAACGCTGATTGCCGCAAATGTAATGCTGACGCTGGCGAACAGGTCTTTTTATTATTCGGTTCTCACTACGCTCCGTTATAAAAACAACCTTATTTTACCGGTTATTTCCGCAGCGGTATTGTTGTGGGTGATGGTGATGTTCATCCCCGCTTTCGCCGTTTTTTTCAAATTCGTCCAACCTTCCGGCGGGCAACTCTGGTTAAGTGTGGGAACAGGTATAATTTCCGTGCTGTGGTATGAGCTGGTGAAAATCTTTAAACGAAAACATCAACCGGTTCAATAGAGAGTTCCCTTTTGAACCGGTTGATAACGACCTAAGGGCAGGAAGGGTAACATACGTCCGGCGCGTCAAAAGCACCCGGTATACTGATAATTGTGGAAACATCAAGCGGACGTTCAATGCAGATACAGATGATGCGGTCCACCATTTGTAACATATCCACAATTTCATAGACTTTTCCGGTAAGCCCGCTGTACCAGTATGCATGAAGCGTTGGAATATAGTTGATGGATTCTATAAGCCCGTAACTGGTGGTATTAAACGGTAGCGGTTGATTGGTAACTGATACAAAAAGGTCTACTTTCATAATAAATTAAGATAAGGTTAATAAATAAGACCGGATTCAGGGCCGGTCTTTCCTGACCATTAAATATATTTATTTGCGCAGGAATCAGCAGCATCTTTTTAGAAGAAACTTATCATGGAACGGTTATTTACCGAAATGTGTAAATGTATTCTTTCAAAACCCTACAGCCACTAATTAGCCCCCTACCTTCGCTAAATACTCCCACATTTATCCCCGTGGCGCTGCTTACCTTTGACCTGCTGCCATCATCTCCGGATGTATTGCCCGTAGCATGATGGTGCCTGATAAAATGCTCCCGTCATGAACGATTTCATCGCAGCACGCTCACAGATGGCCCTGTCACTGGGCTTCCACATTATATTTTCCTGTATCGGTATGGTGATGCCCTTTTTTATGGCAGTATCCCACCTGTATTACCTGAGAACGGGAAAGCCGGTGTATAAGAACCTGACAAAAGCCTGGAGCAAAGGCGTGGCCATCTTCTTCGCGACAGGCGCCGTTTCCGGAACGGTACTCTCCTTTGAACTGGGCTTGTTGTGGCCGGAATT
>CAMLPA010000536.1 GCA_946481605.1 uncultured Flavihumibacter sp.
TACCACTACTGCTTTATTCAGCATCGATGGAAGCAGCTTCAGTGCCACCCTTCCCACTTCTATCGCACCAGGATGCCACACCATCCAGGTGGCCGATGAAAATGGCGGTGCTATTGGTTGCCCCAGCGCTCCCTTCTCTTTCAGCGTTATTGGCGCTCCAGCGCTCAGCGCACCAAATCCGACCAATTGGTCGGTGAACTGCGGCACGGCAACCGTTGTTCCAGGTATTGAAACTGGCACGGGATCGGCCGGATGCTCAGGAGATGGCTACACCATGGCTGTGAAGTTAACTGCATGTACCGGATGTAATGTATCGGCTGATGCTATTGGATCCATTAAAGCCGTAGGAGCTTCCTTCTTCCTGGAAGGTGCAACAGAGGCGACTTTCGTGCCATTGATCGTTTCCGGATCCACCGAAATATGCAGCGGGGCCCCGGTATCTGCCAACTTTGCACTCCCTCCATTCTCCTGCGGTGCATTGCCCATTCAACTGCTTAGTTTCTCAGCCCATAAAGATGGGGAGGTGAACAAACTGGCCTGGTCCACCGCAATGGAAGTGAACAACAAAGGATTTGAAATCCAACGTTCCGCAGATGGAACACGGTTCAACAATATCGGTTACGTTTTCAGTAATGCTATTGATGGGAACAGCGCCGTAACCCTGAATTACAGCTTCACAGATTTCACGCCGGCAGGCAGCAGGCAATACTACCGTTTGAAACAAGAGGACAACGATGGGAAAAGCACTTTCAGTCAAACGGTGCTGGTAAGAGGAGAGACGCCTTCAGCATATACCATCACAAGTGTGTACCCCAATCCCGCCGTGCAACTGGTGAATATTGGTATTGCAGCGCCGGAGAAAGCACGAGGTACTGTTGTGATCACGGATATCACAGGAAAACCTGTGCTGCAAAAGGCTGTAACACTGGAGACGGGCCACAACGTGCTGCCATTCAATATAGCTGCGCTTGCAAACGGAACATACTTCGTTAAACTGATCTGCAATGGCAATAACGAAATCCCTGTTATGAAATTTTTGAAAAACTAACTTATGCGGTGAAGGGCTGAATCCCAACACCTTCATGGGGAAGAAAAATTTCATTTAACATCCTTAGAAAGAGGCCGTCTCATTAATATTTGAGACGGCCTCTTCATTTTTTCACAAATCTTTGCACACCTTCTTTCTCAGTTTCTGTAATTTCAATCTCCATTAAACCTTTAATTATGAAATCATCCCTGCTGCTTTCAAGCCTTCTCGTATGCTGCTTCTCCATGCAACTCTGCGCCCAGTCAACTGATTGTAAGGAACTCCAGAAAGAGAATGAGTACCTCAGAAAAACACTTAAAATATTTGCTCCCGTTAAATCGGCAAACTTCGAAAATATAGATTTCAGCATCCTCACCTGCGAAGGCAATATAAAGGACCAGACAATCAGGCTCACCTTACTCATTACAAATCGTGCAGCCAATACCGAAATCAGTTTCCGTAAATCCAATGCGGTGGATATTCAAGGCAACGAGTTTCAGAGCAGCGATATCCATATCGGAAGCGGCAGCTCAAGGGGAAAAGTATATACAGATGTGCCCGTAAAAGCAATATTTGAATTCAGCAAAATATTGCCAGCCACCAAATTGCTGAAGTTGATAGCAATTGAGTTTACAGGAAACAAAGGCGGATTCGAATTTAAAGACATCCCTGTTACTTGGAAATAGTATAGATGCAAATGAGGGTTCCTCATAAATATGACATGAACCCATCAAAAGCATCCTTCTATTATTTTATACACGATTGACTTTTCCGATTGTAAAAATTCAGACAAAGTCACGGAGAATATCATTTTTTGTGTATTTTGAAACCGATTGCATTTTAGCCCTTTGCCATAACCATTCACCTTATATGAAAAAGCAACTGTTTCTTTTGGTATTAACCATTTCCTGCCTTTCAACTCACGCCCAGATCAGTTTTGAAAAAGGATACATCATTGATTCCGTGGGCATAAAAACGGAATGTTTTATCCGGAACAACGAGTGGAAAAGTAACCCTACACGATTCCAATACAAACTTTCTGAAATAGGGGAAGCAAAATGGGCTTCCGTAAAAGATGTGCGCGAATTTAGTGTTTACAACACATTCAGGTTCATCAGCCAGACCGTGTTCATCGATCGCTCCAGCGAAGACATGAACCAACTGAGTGAAGAAAGTGCGCCCGATTTTAAAGAAGAAACACTTTTTCTTGAAGTGCTGATGGAAGGAAAGGCCAATCTTTACAAGTATGAAGACGGTTCCCTGATACGCTTCTTCTTTAACAAAGATGGTGGCACGATAAAACAACTCGTTTTTAAAAGTTATTTTGTTTCGGCCACTGCTTCGGCCCAGAATAATACTTTCAGGCAGCAATTGGAAGAGGAACTTACCTGTAAAGAGCTTTCAAAGGAAAATTTTCAGCAATTAAGTTATGCCCGGAATGAACTGATGCGTGTTTTTCGCACGTACAATATTTGCGAGGGTGTTGAACCGGTTGTTTTTGAAAAAAGAAACAAGAAAGTTGATCTTCACCTGTCGGTACGTCCGCGCCTGAATATAGCTTCTTTTGAACTGGAGAACAGTTCAAGCAGCTACCGTGGTGCACAAATGAGCAGTAAGCCCACTTTTGCGATTGGCTTGCAGGCGGAATTTGTGTTGCCTTACAATAAAGGGAAATGGGCCTTGCTGGCAGAACCTGTTTTTCAGTATTTCAATGGGGAGTCTTCTAAAGAGTCTTTGTCGGTGCTGAATTCAAACGTGGTAACAAGGGTAAACTACAAATCGGTGGAAGCGCAAGTTGGCCTGAGGCATTACTTTATGTTGAACGAACGTGCGGCCATATTTTTGAATGCTTCCCATATTCTTGATATCAGCTTTGCCTCTTCGGTGGTGGTAGAGCAATCCAATGGAATGAACCGGAATGAATTAAAGGTGGATGGAAGGCGTAACTGGGGGATAGGTGCGGGGTTCCGGTATAAAAACAAGTTCAGCGCGGAACTCCGGTACCAGACACCAAGGGATATTGTAGGCTCTTATTTGTTGTGGAATTCAGCTTACAAAACCAGCGCGCTCGTTCTGGGGTACAGGATATTGTAAAACCATCGCTTGTAGCCGGGTTTTAACTTTTCTTCCAGCCATCAATCCCTTATCTTAACGGCATTAACCATAAA
>CAMLPA010000537.1 GCA_946481605.1 uncultured Flavihumibacter sp.
CCTGCGCAGGAGCGTTTTCCCGCCGTGGAAACCTTCAACCCCACGTATGAACTGGCTTACTGGCGCTGGGCCCTGGAAACGGCGCAGCAATGGAAAGAGCGCCTCGGCATGAGGCCGGATGAATCCTGGAACCGTGTACTGAATGAACTTTCAGCATTGCCCGTCCAGAAGAATGTGTACCTCGCCGCCGAAAGCGCCCCCGATTCTTATACCAAACCGGAATACATGACGGATCACCCTTCCGTATTGGGTGCCTATGGTATGTTGCCCTTTACAAAGGGGCTGGATACCGCGGTGATGCGCAACACTTTCAACCTGGTTTGGGACACCTGGCAGTGGAACGATACCTGGGGCTGGGACTTCCCCATGACCGCCATGACCGCCGCCAGGCTCAATATGCCGGAACGCGCCGTGGACGCACTGATGATGGATATCCGTACCAACACTTACCTCCCCAACGGACACAATTTTCAGGACGACCGGCTGCGGATTTACCTCCCGGGCAATGGGGGATTACTCGCCGCCATCGCCATGATGACAGCAGGTTTCGACAACAATAAAAACTCAGTCCCCGGTTTCCCGCAAAACGGAAAATGGAAAGTGAAATGGGAGAAAATGGCAAAGATGTTCTAAACGAAATGGTGAAGTAATGCTTTACAGCACCTTCTCCGAAAAATAAAATGAGGATGAAACATAAACTTCTTTTTACAACGCTCACAATCGCATTTTGTGCAGGCACACAACTTTTTGCGCAGAAACTTCCTTCGCAAAAATCCATCATGAAGGCCATGTTGAAAACCAACGCTTATTTCATGGAAACATGGCCCGATCCGGGGAAGCCCATCTTCACCAACATCGAACGCCCCAGTAATATCTGGACCCGCGCAGTTTATTATGAGGGTCTGATGGCGCTGTACAACATCAACCCGCAGAATGAATATTACAAATACGCCGTGGAATGGGGTGAAAAACACAAGTGGAGCCTGCGCGGCGGTATCGAAACACGCAATGCGGACAACCAATGCTGCGGACAAACTTATATAGACCTCTACCTGCTGGACAGGAAGCAACACCCTGAATGGATCCGCGACATCAAAGCGTCCATCGACCGGATGAACGCCACCTCAAAAGTTGACGACTGGAACTGGATCGATGCCTTCCAGATGGCCATGCCTGTATATGTTAGGCTGGGTCTGCTGTACAAGGATTCAACGTACTTTAACCGCATGTACGAGATGTACGCCTATTCCAAATACAAGCAGGGCGGAGGTTTGTACAACAAAGCAGATAAACTCTGGTGGCGCGACAAAGATTTTGTGCCGCCCTATAAAGAGCCGAACGGCGAAGATTGTTACTGGAGTCGCGGCAATGGCTGGGTAGTTGCTGCTCTGGTGCGCGTGCTGGAAAAACTGCCCGTAACGGATCCGCATTACAACGAATACCTCCAGGATTATAAAGATATGCTGGCTGCCCTGTTGCCCATTCAACGCAAAGATGGTTTCTGGAATGTGAGCCTTCACGATCCCAACCACTTCGGCGGTAAGGAAATGACAGGTACCGCACTCTTCGTGTATGGCATGGCATGGGGTATTAACAACGGACTGATCGATAAAAAAACATACCTCGCCCCCGCTATAAAAGCATGGAATGCTATGGTAAAAGACTGTATCCACCCGAACGGGTTCCTGGGTTATGTACAGGGAACAGGGAAAGAACCTAAAGATGGTCAGCCGGTAAGTTTTACCAGCAAACCCGATTTCGAAGACTATGGTTTGGGCTGTTTCCTGCTGGCAGGAAGTGAAATGTATAAGTTGAGAAAATAAGCGGCACGAACGGTACTCCGGCAATAAAAACATTGTAAACCCTCATCAATTGCACTGCTTTATGGCGGTGCATGTCCAAAATTTGCCCGTATGCGAAGCCTTCTTTTGTTTGTACTTTCTTCGTTTACGCTGGTTGCCGCGGCACAACGTAACGTGTATAATTTTAATTATGGCTGGAAATTGTTCGTGGGCGACCCCGCGGGAGCAGAAACGCCTTCGTTTAATGATGGTACCTGGAAGAAGGTATCCCTTCCCTATGCGTGGAACGAAGATGATGCATTTATGAAAGACATCTTGGACCTCCGCACCGGCATCGCCTGGTACAGAAAAATATTCACGCTTCCAGACAAAAACAAGGGAGGAAAAGTCTTCATCGAATTTGAAGGCGTAAGGCAGGGGGCCGATATTTATGTGAATGGGAAAAAAGCAGGCTTTCATGAGAACGGAGTGATGGCCTTCGGGTTTGATATTTCCGATATGGTGGTATGGAACGGGAAAGAAAACACCATCGCCGTAAGAACCGATAACAACTGGGATTACCGCGAACGCAATACCAATACAAAGCACCAGTGGGCCGACAGGAACTTCAACGCCAACTATGGCGGGATTCCTAAAAATGTGCGGCTGCATGTTACGGGCAAAATTTACCAGACCCTTCCCCTTTACACCACCTTGCAAACAACGGGCGTATATGTTTATGCTTCCGAGTTCGATATTAAAGGAAAGAAAGCTACGGTCAACATCGCTTCAGAAGTAAAAAATGAATCGGATGCCCTGCAGGAAATTCAGTTGGAAGCCACGGTTTCAGAAAAGAACGGCAGGGTGATCGGGGTATTTCCGGGAGAAAAGAAGGTGATAAAACCGGGTGAAACCCTGGTGTTAAAAGCGGCAAAAGCATTTTCCGGCCTCGAATTCTGGAGCTGGGGATATGGTTATTTGTACGATGTGCATACGAAGTTGAAAGTATCCGGCCAGACAATCGACCAGGTGAAAACCACGACAGGGTTCCGTAAAACAGCCTTCAAAGACGGCATGATCTACCTGAACGACAGGGTGATTATGGTGCACGGTTATGCCCAGCGTACCTCCAACGAATGGCCGGCCGTAGGGATGAGTGTGCCTGCCTGGCTAAGTGATTACAGCAACAAACTGATGGTGGAAAGTGGCGGCAACCTGGTGCGGTGGATGCACATCACACCATGGAAACAGGATGTGGAAAGTTGTGACCGCGTAGGACTGATGCAGGCCATGCCCGCAGGCGACGCCGAAAAAGATGTGACCGGCAGAAGGTGGGAACAGCGCACTGAAGTGATGCGCGATGCCATCATTTACAACAGGAACAACCCCAGCATTATCTTCTATGAAAGCGG
>CAMLPA010000538.1 GCA_946481605.1 uncultured Flavihumibacter sp.
CATGTCCGTCCCGCACATAGCGCGTGGGAAATCGTTTCTAAAACAACACCGCCTGCTTCACTTCCAATGGCGCATGTTCCAGCTTAAGCGCCTGAACAATCTGGTAAGCCCTTTCTCCATCACGCTTCTTCAAAAGAAGCAGGTTATCCGCCATGAACCTTGACGTAAAATGCTTGTGCTGGTAAACGTTCCACCCTTTTTCGTATTGATAGGGCAGCAGTTTCCGTGCAATATTGATGAATGGCGTCATCATAAAATGAGGTTCCTTCTCAGGATCGGCTTTCATCAGGGATTGCGCCGCACGGAATGACTTCACCAGTTCGCTATAACGGTGCCCGCCATCCGCTCTGATAAAGATGGAATGGGTTGGAAAACTACCGAACCCCGACAGTTCCATTTTCACCGGCGCCTGCGCCCGGGTTATACTGTTCAGTTTGTTCAGCAACCGGTGTTCTCCCATTTCCCGCTGGTGGAATTTCAGTAAGGTGATATGGGGACGCCGTACCGGGGTTTCATACCCGGTCAGCAACCGGAAATCTTCCCTGATCTGCTGGATGCGGTTGCGTACGTGCTCAGGCGGAGCTATTACCAAGAGGTATTCGTTCAGGCCCGGCATGGAGTAAGGAATATAAATGGTGGCCATAAAACTATTTTTAACTACTAAAATGATTAGTATAAAAATACTAAAAAAATTAGTAATCAAAAATATTTTTACTTCGCCCGGATTTATTTTTTGAAGTATTCCTGTAAAGCGCTCCAGGAGACAGTTTGCTGTTCTCCCGAAAGCATATTTTTAATGTTGATGGTTTTTTCAGTCAGTTCTTTTTCGCCCAGGATGGCAACGTAAGGAATCTGTTTTTTCTCCGCGTAACCAAACTGCTTGTTGAACTTGGCCTGTTCGTGGTAGATTTCACAACGAATGCCGGACTGCCGGAGTTGCTGGCTCAGTTGCAGCGCCACGGCCACTTCTGCATCGCCCAGGTTGAAGAAGAGCACTTCCGTTGAAACCAGCACAGAGTCCGGGAAAAGCGCCAACTCTTCCATTACATCATAAATCCGGTCAACACCGAAAGAAATACCTACACCGGGAATATTGGGTACACCAAATAGCCCGGTCAGGTCATCGTAACGGCCACCGCCACCAATGCTGCCCATTTGTACCCCATTGGCTTTTACTTCGTAAATGGTACCAGTGTAGTAATTCAGACCGCGTGCCAATGTAAAATCAATGATAACGCCGGCTTTTTCTTCACTGGCCAGCAGCGGGGAAATATTGGAAAGAATGTAATCCAGTTCACTGATGCCTTCAAGGGCCAGGGCCTCGTTCCCCAATAAGGTTTTCAATGCGTTGATCTTTTCAGCATTGCTGCCATCAATGGCCAGGTAGGCGCTGATGGTAGCCACTTGTTGCTGAGTGAGTCCGCGGGTGAACAGTTCTTCCTGCACTTTTTCCAGTCCTATCTTATCGAGTTTGTCGATGGCAACGGTAATATCGGTAAGTTGTTCCGAGCCGCCGCAGGCCGCTGCCAATGCTGCAAGGATTTTCCTGTTGTTGATGCGGATATCAACGGGGATACCTAAGCGCTGGAATACGGTAGCGTAAATAAGGGTAAGCTCGACTTCGTTCAATAAGGACCTGCTGCCCACCACATCGGCATCACACTGGTAGAATTCACGGTACCTTCCTTTCTGCGGCCTGTCGGCGCGCCATACGGGTTGTATCTGGTAACGTTTGAAGGGCATTACCAACTGGGCATGGTTCATGGCTACATACCTTGCGAACGGAATGGTGAGGTCGTAACGGAGGGCGCGTTCCGTGATTACTTTGGTGCTTTTACCTTCCAGTATTTTGGAAAAACCTTCCTGTGTCTGGGCCGCTTTCGCAGGGTTGTCGAGCCCGTTGTTTAATATTTTAAAAATCAGTTTGTCGCCTTCCTCGCCGTATTTGCCCATCAGGGTATCCAGGTTTTCCATAGACGGGGTTTCGAGGGGCTGAAAGCCGTATTGTTCAAACACGGACCTGATGGTCTGAAAGATGTATTGTCTTTTTCTGACGGTTTCTGGTCCAAAATCTCTGGTGCCTTGTGGTATCGATGGTTTCATGTGCTTGGTTATCCGGCCTGAGCCGGCATTATATTATGTATGCCTTTCAACAATTGCGTTGCAGGCTTCGTCAATCATTTTATATACTTCGTGGTAGCCGGATTCTTCGCCGTACCAGGGGTCGGGAACATCCATGTTTTCCCCGGGATGAAGTTCATCCAGCAACAACTTTACTTTCGTTTCATCAAAATGCTTTCCGGCAATACGTTTCATGGAAAAGATCACATCGGTGGCCATCGCATAGATCAGATCGAAACGGTGCAGGTCTTCTTTCGTGAACATCCTGGAACGCTGGGCGCTGATATCGATCCCATTCAGCCGGGCTACTTTCTGGGAAAGCCGGTGCGGCGCTTCTCCTGTATGGTAACCATTGGTTCCTGCGCTGTCTATCTCCCAGTTCAGGCCCCTTTCCTGCACTTTTTGCGCCAATACGCCTTCTGCCAGCGGACTCCGGCAGATGTTGCCCAAACAAACCATTAAAACTCTCATGCTTCCCTTATTTTCATAAATTTCTGCTTACGCAACCTACTTCCGGCCCGGTTCATCTTGCAAAAGTAGGGCAGGGAGGGCATACTATAAAGGTGTTAATTTAGGACCTGACTTATGGAAAATCTTTTTTTCAGGCTCTAACTTGTCTGGT
Organism: uncultured Flavihumibacter sp.; assembly: GCA_946481605.1. Next base: position 2,744 of record CAMLPA010000538.1, read on the forward strand.
AGGTGATTTCACTGTTCAGGTTTCAGCATGAAATTTCCTAACTTGCCCTCTTTGTAAACCGTGATATGAAATGTGCAGTTGGCCAGGATGAGCAATTAAAAGAAAGGTAATAATGAATGAATTTGACCATCGGAGCAGAAGACCAGGGCCGTCACTCGGTACGATAAGGGAGACGGTAATGGGTGTGGTGATTATTGTGTGTGCATTGGCCATGTTTTTCAGGGAGAAATTGGGGTTGGACCTTTCATTTCTTCCGGAAGGAACGGTGGTGCCATTCGCTGTACTCATCCTGCTGTATGGGATATGGCGTATTTTCAGGGGTATAAAATCTTATAAAGAAGACAATGCTGGTACTGAAGAATAATACGATGAAAGGCAGAAACTATATGTTAAGTGTACAGGCGGTAGCGTTCCTCCTGTTGCTCGCGGCCTGCGGCACGCCGCAGAA
>CAMLPA010000539.1 GCA_946481605.1 uncultured Flavihumibacter sp.
CTGAAAGGAACACTTACCCTTATCCGCGAGAGAAAGTAACCATCACCACCAAAACCTACACAAATGAGCGTACGATCAATATACAAAAGCAGCATCCTGAAAAGCGCCCTCGCGCTGGTGCTGATTGGCGGCGGAATGGCCCAGGAAGCCTCGGCCCAGCTTAGCCCTTTCGGAGCCTCCTGGTTCCAGAACCAGTACCTGAACAACCCCGCCATGTCGGGGTTGAAGGAAGGCACTGTGCTGAATGGCGGTTACCGCCAGCTCGCATCCACCATCTCCGGTTCAGGTTCTTCCCAATACCTCACCGGTGAGCACCGTTTCTCCAACCGGGTGGGTGTGGGACTGATGGCCGTAAACGACGAAGCAGGTCTGATACGCAATACCACCCTGCGCGCCACTTATACTTACCACCTGCCACTGGAAGGAGAGAAGGGACTGCATTTCGGTATATCTGCCGGAGGCGCCTTTCAGTCACTCGACCAGAAAGCTATGAGCGGTGAAATCGATGACCCGCTGGTGATCGGTTTCCAGGACCGCGGTTTCGATTTTGATGCCGATTTCGGGGCGGCCTACACCGACGGTAAACTTACCGTTCAGGGCGCGTTCCCCAATATGGTTACTTATTTCAGAAAAGGAGAAAGTGACCTCGTGAACAGAACCACTTTCTTCGCCGCCGCTTCCTACAAACTGAAAGTGGGTATCGAAGAAGATGAAGTGGGCGTAGAACCCAAACTCGGTTACCGTGGTATCCAAGGGCAGGAAGGCATCATCGATGGCGGTGTGAACCTTTCCTTCAAACAGGAACTGCTGAACCTCTATGGTATGTACCATTCTTCCAAAAACCTCACTTTTGGACTGGGCATCCGGATCAAAGAAGTGGCGCTGTTATCTGCGGCGTACACCACACAGCCTTCCGGACTGAGCCAGGAAGTGAAAGGAAACATGGAATTCGGCGTGCGTTTTCAGCTCAAGTAACCCTTGCTAATGTTTGAATACACCTGAGATGGGAGGGAGGCCCCTTCAAAAGGGCTTCCTTTTCCATCTCTTTTTTATGAATCTAAACTTGCTTACTATGCGTATCCCCCTCAGGAAACTGGCCCATGGCCTTACCCTCGCGACTCTTTTCAGTTGCCTCATCGCGTGCGGACAAAAAAAATATGAAGGCATTCCGAGCACTAATACCGGCGGTGGCTCCGGAACGGTAGACAATTCACCTCCTCCCCCCGAGACCTGGCTGGAACACTGGTTCGAGCACCGGCAACTGGTGAAAAGAGTGTATTACGATAGCCTGCTGGCGCTTTACCTGGATGATGATGTGAACCGCGGAAGCACTACCTGGCTTACCAAACTCATCAAAGATACCTGGCAGTACACCCGCAAGGAGTACAATTATGGATACGGCCCCAGTCCCCGCCTGTTCGCCGTATTCCATGCCGATAAGTACGGTGGCGGCCATCCGGCTTATTATTTTGATGCCGGCCACGATTACAGAAATGTCATAGATTGCGGATTGGGCGGAAAAGATGCCTGGTTGAACCAAACCTGGCAGGAAAGAAACATCATCATCCATGAGATCGGACATATCGTGGAGAGCGCCAGCCTGAATACAAAAGGCTCGCCCGCTTTCAAGATATGGGGAGACAGCAAATGGTGTGAAATCTACATTTATGATGTGTATAAAGGATTGGGAAGGGAAGAGGAAGCGAAGAAGTTGTACGACGAAATGATGGTGCAAACCGATAACTTTCCCCGTGCAGGAACACAGTGGTTCAAGAACTGGTTCTACCCGATCTATGAAAACTATGGAAAAACAAAAGTGCTGGTGAACTTCTTTGCTATGCTGAAAGCGCATTTTCCGAAAGACGCCAGCAACAAATTCACCCGCGATATGAACTGGGGTGAGTTCATTCACTTCTGGAGCGGTGCCGCCGGGGTGAACCTGAAGGCGCAGGCGACGATTGCTTTCGGATGGCCGGCCGAATATGAGGCCCAGTTCACCAAGGCACAATCCGATTTTCCATTGGTGCCCTATACCCGGTAATTTTTATTTTCTTATAAAAGGAACAACAACTGATGAAGCCTAAGAACCTCGCGGTAGTATTGATGGCGGCCACGCTGGCCGGACCTCAGGCGAAAGCGCAAAAAGTATTGTCGGTGACCGATCCCGTTGAGTGGGTGAATCCATTGATGGGAACACAGTCGAAAGTGAGTTTGTCTAACGGGAACACCTACCCGGCAATCGCCGTTCCCTGGGGCATGAATTTCTGGATGCCCCAAACGGGCCGGAACGGAGATGGATGGGCATATACCTACGATGCCGATAAGATACGTGGATTCAAACAAACACACCAGCCATCCCCCTGGATGAACGACCACGGTCAGTTCAGCCTGATGCCGGTAACCGGCTCCATGAAATTCGACCAGGAGCAACGCGCCAGTTGGTTCTCCCACAAAGCGGAAACGGCAAAACCTTATTATTACAAAGTGTACCTCGCCGATCACGATGTGACTGCCGAGTTTACCCCTACAGAAAGGGCGGCCAGCTTCCGTTTCAGCTATCCCACAACAGACAGTTCATTCCTCGTACTTGACGCATTCGACCGTGGCTCTTATGTGAAGATCATTCCTTCAGAAAGAAAAATCATCGGGTACTCCACGCGCAACAGTGGTGGGGTGACCAAAGATTTTAAGAATTGGTTCGTGGTGCAGTTCGATCGCCCATTTACGGTGGCGCATACCTGGCGCGGACAAAACCTCGCGAAGGATACACTGGAAATCAACGCGCACCATGCCGGTGCTATTGTAGGCTTCAAAACAGTGAAAAATAGTCCGGTACTGGTACAGGTGGCATCTTCCTTCATCAGCCTGGAGCAAGCACAGCGCAACCTTTCTACTGAAATCGGAAAGGCTTCTTTTGAAACCGTGATGGCTTCCGCCAAACAAGCCTGGAACAAACAGATGAACAGGCTGCTGGTAGAAGGTGGTACCGTGGATCAGACACGTACTTTCTATTCCTGCCTCTACCGCACGCTTCAGTTCCCCCAAAGAATGTATGAAATAGATGCGAACGGGAAGCCGGTGCATTATAGTCCATACAATGGTAAAATCCTTCCTGGTTACATGTTCTCCGGAACCGGTTTCTGGGATACCTTCCGCGCATTGTATCCTTTCCTTAACCT
>CAMLPA010000540.1 GCA_946481605.1 uncultured Flavihumibacter sp.
TACATCCTGAACGGTACACTGGGATCGTTTCACCAGCAACGTTCAGACCGGCAGGAAGAAGAATTGCTGGCAGGCGTTGTACCTTCTGTTGAAAGCTGGTGCCCTGCACCCGCTGCACCCGACGGCCTGTTGCATACACTAAGAGATGGGGCGGTGATCAGGGAACTTCAGACTTCTGAACCCGGGAACTATATGGGTTACTTCAGCGATGTGCACGATGCCATTACAGGAAAAGGAGAAAACCCCGTGCCTGCGGGGGACGGGGTGCGTATTATTAAAATCGTTGAAATGGCGCTGCGCAGTTCAGTGGAAAAAAGCGTGATCCCATCCAATGGATAAGGATGCTGCTACTTTTTCTTCTTTGCTGTTTTCTTAGCGGCAGCATCTTTCGCCTGCTGCGCATCTATCTTAATGTTCTCACGGATAGTTTCCCAATACTCTTTACCATAGCTCACAAAAATTTCGGAGCCGGCGGGAATATTGCGCAACGCTTTGATGAACACCCTTGTGCCGATGGGTTCATATTCCGCATTGTTCACTATGCCTTTCACTTTACGGAGTCCACGCGCATCGTTCGCGTAACGGGCCAGTGATGATTTCATGCGGCGCGCGTCAATCACGTGGTTGCGGTTCACGAAAAAGATATAGCCATTTTCGCCACCATCGTGGTTGGCTTCTTTCCAGGAACTGACGCGACCTTTGTATTCCACGATCTGTGTTCCTTTAGGGATATCTACTTCTGTAAACAGGCCCATCCCTGAGTCGGGTATGGTAGAGGTTTTAACAACGAGTTTCTTTTCAAGTAATGCCATGCAGAATATTTCTGGGCCGCAAATTAAGGGTTTGAACGTATTCTTTACACATTTAATTCTTCTTTTGAAAAATGTGGCATAATCTTCAACGGTATTGGGATGAAATCTATTCTTCATTACCTTAGCGGGACCTTATCAATCTTCATCCCATGAATATCGACATGCTTCATTATTGGCGGAAAGTATTGAATATTGCCCTCGAACTGCCCGGAACGGAAGAGTCCAGTTCCCACGGCACGCCTGCCTGTAAGGTGAACAGCAAACTTTTCGCCAGGCTCTGGGAAGATGGAAAAACACTTGCCGTGTATTCCGCGGAAAGGGAAAGATGGATGAAACTCAGGCCCGCAGTGTATTTTATTACCGCGCATTACCACCATCATCCCATGTTACTCATCAACCTCGAAAAGGTAGGAGAATCCGAATTAAAAGAGTTGGTACAAACTTCCTGGGAAATAAGGGCGCCCCGTTCCCTGCAAAAATCCTGGAGAGAAAACTGTAATTAATCAATCTGAAGCCTGCGTTTGGAGGTCCCTGAGTTGGGCCACGGCATCATCGATGAGCATAGACAACCTGGAGAGGAGTAGTTGTAATGCTTTATCATCCCGGCTGTGTTTATCCCAATGTTCTATTTCCAAAGCAATGGCTCCGGCTTCTGTGGCGCCTACAATTTCAAGTGAAGGCTTTATGCGGTGGGCTGCGGCGCTCATCAGTTCAAACTCCCGCTCTTCAAATCCGCGCTGCATTTCCACCATGGCAATCGGGGTTTGCCGGCAGAACACAGAGATAAGACTTTGCATAAATTCGGGATCGCCGGCGCTGTAAGTTTCCAGCGTGGCAATATCTATTGTAAAACCGGATTGTTTCTGTTGTGCTTCAACAACGGGAACTGCGTTTCCACCGATCCATTTTTCCAACACCCCCAGTAAAACATTTTCACGATAAGGCTTGGAGAGAAAATCGTTCATGCCCGCACTCAGGCATTTTTCCGCTTCTCCTTTCAGCGCGTGTGCCGTAAGGGCTACAATGGGTGTGGTGCTTTTCAGTTCCTGGCGGATGATCCGTGTGGCTTCTAGTCCGTCCATCTGCGGCATCTGGATATCCATAAGGATCAGGTCGAAGCTGTTGTTTTTAACGGCTTCCACGGCCTGAATACCGTTTCCGGCTTCTGTTACTTCAATACCATATTGCTGGAGCAGCATTTTCGCCACCAGCGTATTCATTTCATTGTCTTCCACCAGTAAAACCTTTTTACCGGTGAGGTCTGCTGTATGTTCGGGAGCTTCGGGCAACAATACAGGCCTTGATCCACTTTTCTCGAAAGGAAGCGTCACAATAACGGTGGTGCCTACCTGCTGTTCGCTTTCTATGGAGATGGATCCGCCGAGCAGTTCGGTGAGGTTCTTTACGATGCTCATGCCAAGGCCGGTACCGCCGAACTTCCGGGCGATGGAACGGTCTTCCTGGCTGAACTTTTCGAATATGCGGGTGAGGTAATCCGGATCGATGCCCGAACCGGTATCTTTCACTTTTAGTACGATCTCCTGTTCGGAAGCTTTATCGCTGCTTACAGTACATTCTACCGAAACAGAACCCTCGGTTGTAAACTTGATGGCGTTCCCTACCAGGTTTACCAGTATCTGCTGAAGTCGGAAAGGGTCACCTATCAGTTCCGGCGCAATGGATTCGTCCATCTCCTGCTTCAGTTCTATTTCTTTTTCCTCTGCTTTCAGTTCATGCATCCTGAGTACCTGGTTCACCACATCCTTCAGTCTGAAAGGAAGCGCTTCAATCACGAGCTGACCGGCTTCTATCTTGGAAATGTCCAGAATATCGTTCATGATCACGAGCAGGTTCTCGGAAGCCGTGATGATGTTTTGCAGGTAGAATTGCTGGCTATCGGTCAGGTTTGTTTTCTCCAGTTGCAGCGCCATGCCCATGATGGCGTTCATGGGCGTACGCATTTCGTGGCTCATATTGGCGAGGAAATTCTCTTTGGCGCGGGAGGATTCTTCCGCCTGTTCCCAGGACGATACTAGCGCGTCTTCCATGTATTTCTGATCGGTAATATCGAGGTGAATGCCGGTGGAGCCCACAAGTTCACCCTTATCGTTGTACCTGGGCGCCGCGCTGATGAGCCACCATTTGATGGCGCCTTTTTTATCTTTTACAGTGATCTCGTAAGCATCCGAAATGCCTTTTTTCCGGAGTTCATTTTTCACCTCCATCAGCTCCTGGTCTTTGTTCCGGGCGAAAAGCATCCAGGGGTTTTTCCCGAGCAATTCTTCCCGGGCGTAACCACTCATTTCACAAAAGCTGTTGTTCACGTACTGGATCTTTTCATCGATATCCACTTCGATGAG
>CAMLPA010000541.1 GCA_946481605.1 uncultured Flavihumibacter sp.
TCGTAGGCGAACAGGGAACAGGTTGCGCCGATTTCAGCACCCATGTTACAGATGGTGCCTTTACCGGTTGCGCTGAGGCTGTCGGCGCCTTCACCGAAGTATTCCACGATAGCGCCGGTACCACCTTTTACGGTGAGGATGCCCGCCACTTTCAGGATCACGTCTTTCGCAGCGGTCCAGCCATTCATTTTACCGGTCAGTTTCACGCCGATCAGTTTGGGCATTTTCAGTTCCCAAGGCAGTCCGGCCATAACGTCCACCGCATCTGCACCACCCACACCGATCGCGATCATACCAAGACCACCCGCGTTAGGCGTGTGAGAGTCGGTACCAATCATCATACCGCCGGGGAAGGCATAGTTTTCCAGCACCACCTGGTGGATGATACCAGCGCCGGGTTTCCAGAAACCGATGCCATATTTATTGGATACGGAAGCGAGGAAATCGTACACTTCTTTGTTTACATCGATGGCGGTGGCGAGGTCGGCCTCGGCACCCACTTTCGCCTGGATCAGGTGATCACAGTGTACACTGGAGGGAACAGCGGCTTTTGCTCTTCCGCAGGTCATGAACTGGAGCAGCGCCATCTGGGCGGTCGCATCCTGCATGGCCACGCGGTCCGGGGCAAAGTCAACATAATCCTTACCACGCTCATAAGCGCTTTTCGCGGGCGAATAAGTGTGTGCGTACAGGATTTTTTCTGCCAAAGTCATTGGTCGTCCCAGCAATTGACGGGCAGCAGCTACTTTACCGGGGAGTTCTCCATATACCTTTTTGATCAAGTCCAAGTCGAAAACCATTGTATAAAATTTTAATGAAGAATGCTGTGTGCTTTGAGGCGCTGCGAATTTACTTAAAATTTGCCTTTTTGCCGAAACCATTGTTGTGATTCCCGTGTAATTTTGATAAATTAGCGGTATTAAAAAACCGGTGTTCCTCCATGAAAAAGCTGAAAGATATCATTGAAATGAATGCTTTCGGGGTGTGTTCCTACCTGGGCGACAAAATGGGTATTGCCAGTTCCCGTATCCGCCTGTGGTTCGTGTATATTTCCTTCATGACCCTCGGTTCCCCGCTTATTATTTATATGATCGTGGCCTTTTGGGTGAATATGAAGCATTATATGCTGTCGGCCCGTCGCAATCCGCTCCGCAACCTGTAGCCATTCACATTTGATTAACCCGTACCCATCTGCTTAATGGGTACTTTTGGTGATTATTCCGGAAGCCGATGATCACCTATAAATACAGTTATACCAATTACAAAGATTGGCTTGCCGGGTTCGCCCGCGCGATGGGTACATCTCCCCGGAATGAACACCACTTTGTGATTCCGGCAGCCTTTGGGCAGGGGTATATCTGGCAATTCTCGCTTCCGAATGGACTGGATATGGTGATCTGCGATTTTAAACTCTCTGAAAACCTGGTGTTGCACCGCACTGCTTCGCCCAGCAGATATTATACCTTGCGTTTCGACGAGGTATTGGTATCCGAAGAACTGGAAGTGCGTATTCATGATGACAGCGTAAAAGAAAAAGGACACCTTCGTTCTGCTGTTACACTTACCTGCGACATGTTTGATTTAGAAGTATTGCTGTCGAAAGGTTCATCCGTACGATCCATCGCCCTGTTGTTCCCGGAAACCTGGCTGGCCCGGTATTTCGATTTCAAAGAGCCTGAATCGGTACTGAAACAATACCTGGCCATGAAAACGGCCAGTCTGAACTTTGAACCCATCGATACGAACTACCGCCAACTGATGAACGAAATTTTTTCGTTTTCGACGGAGCATCCTTTGTGGCTCGCGAAACTCGAGAACAGAACCATGTTGCTGGCAGAACGTTTCTTTACCCGGTTGTTCGATAAACTGGCCGGGAATAAAAGTCTGAAACCCGGTGTTTCCCCTTTAGATGTTCAATTACTGATGGAAGTGGAGTCGGCTCTCCTCAAAAGTATTGATTCAGCCCCGCCAACTATACCGGAACTATCAAGAATGGCTTCTATGAGTCCTTCCAAATTGAAGAAACAATTTAAAACGGTGTACGGATTGCCGGTTTATAAATATTACCAGAAGCATAGGATGCATGAGGCACGCAAGTTATTATTGTCTGGAAAATACTCCGTAAAAGAAGTGGGACTTCGTCTCGGTTACTCCAACCTGAGCCACTTCGCGCTCGCCTTCAAAAAAGAGTTCAGTGTGCTCCCAAGTGAAGTGCTGTTACTGAATTAAAAAAGGATAAATTTTTTTTTGGGATATGTAGAGATATTTCCCTAATATTGACAAGTCAGGTTCATGATTGGCCCGATAAGGGCATTAAATAATTTACCTGGGCTTTATTTTTGAGACGGTTTAGTAAGTTTTTTCCCCGGGTCCCGTTTTTACTATCCACCCTTCCGGAAAAACCAACCCGTCCATCCGATAGAAAGGCCGTTGTCCAACCTATTTAAAAACCATAGTTACATTCCCAACCTTCCTGAAAATATTTAAAATCAATTTTCGCCTTTGGAAAACGAATTGGTGGAGGCTGTATCAAAGTTTGGTACAGCCTCTTTTTATTTTCCTCAAACGTTGATTTGAATTAAGCCCCGCAGTTTATTTTGGTACAGTTTTAGAACATCGGTGGTCAATAAATTCTACCATCATGAAAAAACTGATTCTTTCCCTTTCTATGTTGTGCAGTGTGGCTTTGCTCTGGACCGCCTGCGACAAGAAAGATGAAGACAATTCCGGTAAGGCCCGCGTTCAGGTAAGACTTACAGATGATCCAGGCGACTTCGATGCTGTTTACGTTGATGTAAGAGAAGTAAAGGTGAACATGAGTGATGCCGATGATGAAGGCTGGCAAACGCTTTCCGGGATAAGACCAGGTATTTATAACCTACTTGATCTGGTCAACGATAAAGATACATTGCTCGCAGACGCATTCCTTCCATCCGGTCGTATTCACCAGATGCGACTGGTATTGGGTTCCCAAAACAGTGTGGTGGTAAATGGTGTGGAAACACCGCTTCAAACACCGAGCGCGCAACAAAGCGGATTGAAGTTGAATATCCAGCAGGATATTGATGGGGGCTTACTCTATGTGATTCTCCTCGATTTTGATGTAGCAAAATCTATTGTACACACCGGTAATGGTAAGTTTATCTTAAAGCCGGTGATCAGAAC
>CAMLPA010000542.1 GCA_946481605.1 uncultured Flavihumibacter sp.
GATGGAAACCCGTGCTGGTATTGCCATACCAGGTGCGGAATGAAGAGGATGGACGCAATAAGAACGGCCAGCCAGCTCTGGTAATACTTCAGCAACTTTACATTGGAAAGCAGGGTGAAAAACACCACCAGCACGCCATGGTATTTTGAATACAGCATGGCCGCCATCACCGCGCCCAGCAGGAAGGTATTGGTGAAAGATTTTTGCTCCAGAAAACGTTTGTACACATAAAAAAAGCAGGCGATAAAAAACACCAGCGGAAGATCAGGAACTGCGAGCATACCGCCGATCTGCAATACTGCCAGTCCACCAGCTATCCAGTAAAAAACGGTGTTGTTCTTTTCCCGGAGCATGGAATGGATGATCATCAGGGTAAGGGTATTCAGCACAAGGATAAAAAACCTTGCGCCCAATTCGCCGGGGAAAACCAATGTACCCAGTTTGATGAGCAGGGCCGTCATGGGTGGGTGATCGAAATAACCCCAATCCAGGAACCTGGAATAGACCCAATAATACGCTTCATCATCCAGCAGCCCTGTTCCGGTAGCCTGGATCAGTCCAATGATAAACCATGCGATAAAAAATATTCGGGGAGAGATAGACACTGGCCTTGCGGGCGCGGATGCTTGCATAGTAAAGGGTATTGTGCCGCAAAGATAAACGGATTATTGCAGCAACCGTTGAACGGCATCCAAGGCCTTTTGAAATCTTTCTTCGTAGGAGCCGGAAATTTCGGTCCAGGGAACAGACTGGTTCACCATGATGTCCTTGTAAATATGGAAAAGTTGTTCCCTGCTTTCGAGGTCGGGGTATTCCCGGAGTTCATCGGCCACCCAGGGCAGGTCGGGGGCACAAAGCAAGTACAGGTCGTATTTCCGTTCCACGATGCGGTCCAGTATCCATTGATGGCATTGCTGGTACACGAATTCGCACCAAACCTGCATCACGTGCATATCTGTATCTATAAAAAGCAGTTTCCCGTTGGATTGTGCGGTAACCGCCTCTTCGAGGCTCAGTTGTCCTTTGGCGATGGTGAGCAGTTCATCGTAGGAGTAATCCGTTCCGTGCACCATCAGGTAGCCGCGCGCGTATTCCCTTACCCAGTTTTCCCGGTAATGTTGTGCAAGTTGCCTGCACAAGGTGCTTTTCCCTGTTGATTCAGGACCAATTACAACCACTTTATACATGCGCCTAGTGTACTTCTAATTCGCCATCAGGCCATTCTTCAAATCCCTGCTCCGTTGCGCCCTGAACTTCCTTTGCCATTCCACCAACCCGCTAACGGCCATCAGCAACAGTATAAAATAAAAAACGCTGGTAAACACATACCCTTTCACGTAGTAGAGCGGAACGGAAGCGATATTCGTAACGATCCACCAAATCCAGCTTTCCACTTTTTTCTTCGCCATCAGCCACATCCCGGTAAAGGCGGAAGCCGAAGCGAAAGCATCCGGTCCGGGGAGGGCGCCGGAGGCAAATCCTTCTTTCAAACGTACCAGTGAAAAATAGATCGCGATATACAGAACCAGGAAAAACAGCAGGTGCATCATCCACTCCCGGGTATCCGACCGGGAAATGTGCAACACATATTGTTGTTCCCTGTCTTTTCGCGCCCACAATACCCAGCCGTACACACTCATGATGGTATAAAAAACATTAACGGCCACCTCCCCCAGGAGATGCCCGTTAAAACTTATATACACGTAAATGATGGTGCTCACCAAGCCCGTGGGATAAACCAGGATATTTTCCTGGCGGGAGAACCAAACGCTTACGATGCCTGCGATTACCGCTATCGCTTCCAGCCAGCCTGTTGCCAGTAAACCGGTCCAGAATTGCCGGAAGAATTCTGTTGCCATTATTCCGCTTCGGCCACTACTTCTTTCACTTCAGGAATCATTCTTTTCATCATGCCCTCGATACCCGCTTTCAGCGTGATCATGGAGGAAGGGCATCCGCTGCAGGAGCCTTGCATGATGAGGTTCACCACCCCTTCGTTGTAATTTTTGAACTGAATGGCGCCACCGTCCATTTCAACGGCAGGTTTCACGTAGTTTTCGAGCAGTTCCTTGATTCTTTTCACTACATCATCGTCATCCGCGGCCACTTCATTGGTGCTTTCCGGCTTGATGTTGGCGAGTTCTTCCTCGTTCACCACCGCTTTTCCTTCTTCCAGGTATTCTTTCAGGAACTGGCGGATGGTTGGAATCACGTCGTTCCAGTCGGTGTCCACTGTTTTTGTAAGTGTGACAAAGTTACTGGCGATGAAAACGCTTTTTATGAAGGGGAAACTGAATAATTCTGTTGCCAGGGGAGAAGGTTTCGCACTCGCCTCATCCGGGAAATCGATGCTTTTACCTGGATACAGGAGTTTGTTGGCCACAAACTTCATTGTTTCCGGGTTGGGTGTCATTTCGGTATAGATGCTGATCACCGGGTTTCCTGTCTTAATCATATTTCTGAATTTACTGTACAAAAGTAACAAAAAAAATCCCGTTGGGTTGCAACGGGACCAAAGGGCATTTCCGAAAAGCGGAATATTTTAAACTTTATCAGTGGTTGCAGTCTGAAGTATGGCAATGGCCTGCTTTCCTGCATTTCCGGTAATTGAGCAGATGTGCAGTAATGATGCCGATTACCGCGAGCAACAGCAGCGGAATCTCGAAATGATGCCATACCTGCTTGGCAACCAGGCAACTGAATCCCAAAACGAAAACCAGCAGCGGCAGTAGTGTATGGTGGTGTTTCAGGTAACCGTGGATCAGGGAATAGGCGCCAATACAGAAAGCCAGTACAATCATCAGCACTTCAAAAGAAGTACTGGAAAGCAGTTCAATGCCCAATACAGGCAGGCTCGTTAAAAAAAGCGGCAACAGCGCACAATGGATGGCGCAGGCAAGCGAGGTGGCAATTCCCAGGGCGTCCCAGTTCACTTTAAATCCCATAATTTCCATATAAGGGTGCAAAAATAACAATCGTGCAACGAAGTTGCAAATAATTTTTTAACCGCATTGGCCGTACCTTTGTGGCTCAATTGGAAGTATGGGCAAAAAACTGATGATCTATCTGGGGATTTTCGTGGTACTGGTGGGTGGGTTTTTCTTCTTTATTTATGGGGATAATGACCTTTGGAAGACCAAACTCCCTGTATTGAACTACACGAA
>CAMLPA010000543.1 GCA_946481605.1 uncultured Flavihumibacter sp.
ACCATCAAAATAGCACGCCTCTACCGCCAGATGCTTGAAAAAAAATCCATTGAAGCGAAACTTTTTTCCCTCGAAGAATACAACCCCCTCGGAAAAGGAGAAGAGCGCCAGGTATGGCAGGAAGAATGGCTGATCCCGCCCACCAAATTCATTTTCGTTTCACCAGAGTACAACGGCAGCATCCCCGGCATACTCAAATTACTCATCGATCAGGCCGATATCAGAAGGGCATGGTGGCACAAAAAAGCAATGCTGGTGGGCGTTTCCACTGGAAGGGCAGGCAACCTCCGGGGGATGGACCACCTTACTGGTATCCTGCACTACCTGAAAATGCACGTGCTGCCCAATAAACTTCCTATCTCAACAGTAGATAAACTGCTTGACGAAAACGGACAACTTTCCGATATGCCGCTCATCCATTCCATGGAAGCGCAGGTGGACGAATTCATTCAATTTTAAACAAAAAAAATGCGGAACAGCAACGGTTGGTGGATCATTGTGGCGATCATGCTGCTTTTGGATGTATATGTTTTCCAGGTGGTGAAATACCTCACGCAGGGTGCGGGCGATAAAACAAGGCTGCTGGTACATGGCGCTTTCTGGTTGGTTTCAGGCATTGCGCTTTTGTTCATGGTGCTGATCCCTTTCGTGAACTACGACAACTGGCCCAAAGCCGCACGCACGTACATTTTCGCAATGGTGGTGGGATTGTTTTTCGCGAAGCTGATCGGAACGATTTTCTTTTTCGCCGATGATGTGAGGCGTGGCATCATGTGGGTGGTGGGCAAGGCTTTCAGCAATCCTTCCGTTGAAGTGAACCATTCCGGAGAAGGCATTTCCCGCTCCACTTTTATGAGCTGGCTCGGCATCGGTGTGGGCGGAACCTTGTTTGGCAGTCTGTTGTTCGGGTTCCGGAACAAATACAATTACAGGATAGAAAAACTGGCACTGCATTTTCCTGAGTTACCGGCCGCATTCAAAGGGCTGAAGGTGGTGCATATTTCAGATATACATTCCGGGAGTCTGCAGGATGAAAATGGGGTGCGGAAAGGCATTGAAATGATCATGAATGAAAAGCCGGACCTGATCCTTTTTACCGGCGACCTCGTGAACGACCGCGCCACGGAAATGGACCCCTGGAAGCAACTGTTCGGTTCCCTCAAAGCGCCGCTGGGTGTATATTCCACCCTCGGCAACCACGATTACGGCGATTATGTAAGCTGGGAAAATGATGAAGTGAAAGCGAAGAACCTGGAAGCGCTGAAGGCCGTTCATGGCGATATGGGCTGGCGCTTACTGATGAATGAACACGTGGTGCTGGAAAAAGAAGGACAACAAATTGCCTTGCTCGGCATCGAAAACTGGGGCGCGAAAGGCCGCTTCCCCAAATATGGCAAGATGGACACCGCTTACCCGGGCACCGAAAATATTCCTTTCAAAATACTCATGAGCCACGATCCCTCTCACTGGGACGCACAGGTGCGGACCACTTACCCCGATGTGCAGCTCATGCTGGCAGGCCATACGCACGGGATGCAGTTTGGCGTGGAGATGCCCGGGTTCAAATGGAGCCCGGTACAATATATGTATAAGCAGTGGGGGGGATTGTATGAAGAAGGAACACAAAAACTGTATGTGAACCGCGGCTTCGGTTTTATCGGGTATCCCGGAAGGGTAGGGATCCTGCCGGAAATCACGGTATTCACCCTGGCGTAATTTTTTTCGGAACGGAATAGGGGTGAAGTCATATACAGTTGTATTCCTGCTGAAAGCAAAGAATTACTTTAAAAACGGTTTCCTTTATCGGCAACGGCCACAGCTTCATCACTTATAACAGTCTTTAACAACCGGTGGCATGTAAGTTGATTTCGTTGAGGAAAGCTAAAAAACGACTTGTATGAAAAAGAGTATTTTTTTCCTGGCCATCGCCCTGCTGGGTTTTGCTCAGATCAGCCTCGCTCAGAAACCTAATTTCGGACTCGGTATCAAAGCCGGAGCCAACATGAACAAAATTGACGGACAGTCTTTCAAAGACGGGTACAATTTCGGCTACCAGTTGGGTGGTTTCGCCGAACTCAATTTCAGTAAAACATTCGGACTGCAACCGGAAGTATTGTGGACGGAATCGAATGCCCGCACCGGAGCGGAATTCGAGGACATCTACCAGGACTTAGGCGCCCAGGTAAAAGATGTGAAACTGAACTACCTCGCCATCCCCCTCTTGCTGAACATACGTCCTTCCAATTTCATCACTTTCCAGGTTGGACCGCAGTACAGCATCCTGATCGATAAGGACAAACGCCTTCTGGACAATGGAAAAGAAGCTTTTAAAAGCGGGGATTTCTCCATGCTGGGTGGTGTACAACTGAAATTAGCCATGTTCAGGGCCTATGGCCGCTACGCGGTGGGGCTGAACGACATCAATGATATTGATAACCGCGACCAGTGGAAAAGCCAGGCATGGCAGGTGGGCGTGGGTTATGTATTCTGATAAAACAGCAGAAAAAGATTAGAACCCGGTCAATTCGACCGGGTTTTTTTGTATGGCACCAATATTGACCCCGTAGTTTTCCCCGTTCTCCCGCCATCCCGCGGGCAGAATGGCAGTACTTTTATCTTAAATAAGCACGGATGAGCGACCAGCATTTTTTCCTGAGACCTGAAGATGAAATGGATTTTATGCCCATTATTCCCCTGAACGAAAGTGAAGACGATAACAACGCCGCTATGGATCTGCCCGCCGAGGTGCCCTTATTGCCCCTCCGGAACACCGTTTTGTTCCCCGGTGTGGTGTTGCCCATAACGGTGGGAAGGGAAAAAAGCATCAAAGCGGTGCAGGAAGCATATAAAGGTGATAAGCTGATTGGTGTGATTGCGCAGAAAGACAGCGCAGTGGAAGAACCCGTTGTGGCCGACCTGGAAACGGTGGGTACCGTGGCGCGCGTCATCAAACTGATCAAAATGCCGGATGGCGGAACCACCGTGATTATCCAGGGCAAGAAAAGGTTTCTGATTGAAAAAGTGATTGCGGAAGAACCGTTCTTTAAAGCGGCCATCGCACAGATGCCGGAGGAAGAAGCCCCTGTAGATGAAAACTTCCTTGCTTATGTGGCCAATATCAAGGACCTCGCTACCCAGATCATGTCTTTTACGCCGAACCT
>CAMLPA010000544.1 GCA_946481605.1 uncultured Flavihumibacter sp.
CATCCATCATTCAAAATCCAAAATTTAAAACCCAATGAGCATCACACAAATTCTATTCTGGTTTCTAACGGTACTTGCTTTGGGGAGCGCCATTGGCGTGGTACTCAGTAAGAACCCGGTACACAGTGTACTGTTGCTTATCATTACCTTCTTCGCTATTTCCGGGCATTACATTTTGCTGAACGCGCAGTTCCTGGCCATCGTGAACCTGATCGTTTACGCGGGTGCCATCATGGTGCTTTTCCTGTTCGTGATCATGTTGATGAACCTGAACGCCGATACGGAGCCGCAGAAGAACAAGTGGCTGAAACTGGCCGGTGGTATTGCCGGATCGAGCCTGATGCTGATTTTGGTGGCGGCCCTCCGCGAATCGGAAGTGCAGAAGAACATCACGCAGTTGAATGGTGGGAACATCGGGTTGATCCAGCAACTGGGTAAGACCCTTTTCACCGATTATGTGGTTCCTTTTGAAATAAGCAGCATCCTGTTCCTGAGCGCTATGGTGGGTGCAGTTGTCATTGGTAAAAAAGATTAAACCCAACAACCGAATTATGCCGATCAATTATTACATATTCGTAGCCATCGCCCTGTTCTGTATAGGTGTGATTGGTGTGCTTACCCGTCGCAACGCGATCATCATTTTTATGTGTGTGGAACTGATGCTGAATGCCGTGAACCTGTTGCTGATCGCCTTCTCCAAAATGCACCACCAACTGGCGCTGAAAGGGGGGGATGCCGCAGCGAACGTGGTAAACGCAGCCAATGCGGGAATTGAAGGACAACTGTTCGTATTCTTCATCATGGTGGTGGCTGCCGCAGAAGTGGCCGTAGGACTTGCCATCATCGTTATGATGTTCAGGAATACGCACTCCGTGGATGTGAACTTTTTGAACCGACTGAAAAACTAATTCAAAATCCAAAATTCAGAATCCGAAATTCGGGTATTTTGAATTTTTGACTTGCTGAAATATTATGAACCTAGTTTACTTAGTACCGCTTTTCCCCCTGGTTGGGTTCCTGCTCAACGGATTGCTGCGCAACCAGTTGTCGAAATCCGCCGTGGGCATCATTGGAAGCGGGTCCATCCTCGCGTCGTTCATTGTGAGCCTCGTGCTTTTCTTCGAAGTGAAATCGGGGC
Source organism: uncultured Flavihumibacter sp. (assembly GCA_946481605.1). Next base: position 1,139 of record CAMLPA010000544.1, read on the forward strand.
ATATCACCGTGGCCACCCTGTTCCAGTTCATCAACATCGAACAGTTTAAAATACCGTTCTCCTTCCAGGTCGATCAGCTTTCTTCGATCTTCCTGCTGGTGATCACGGGGGTAGGTTTCCTGATTCACCTGTACTCCACGGCATACATGCACGAGGAGAAGAGTGAACATTTCGCGCGGTATTTCGCCTACCTGAACCTGTTCGTGTTCTCCATGTTGCTTCTGGTGATGGGCGGGAACTTCCTGATCATGTTCATCGGGTGGGAAGGCGTGGGATTGTGTTCTTACCTGCTCATCGGGTTCTGGTTCAAAAACAACGATTACAACAATGCGGCGAAGAAGGCATTCATCATGAACCGTATAGGTGATCTCGGGTTCCTGCTGGCTGTGTTCTGGTTGTTGTTTAAATTGGGAACACTTACCTACGGTGAAGTTTTCGATCCCGAGAAACTGAAATTGCTTTCCGCTACTGATATCACCATTATTACCCTGCTGCTTTTCGTTGGCGCTACGGGTAAGAGTGCGCAAATACCTTTGTATACCTGGTTACCCGACGCGATGGCGGGTCCAACACCGGTTTCCGCATTGATCCACGCGGCAACGATGGTAACCGCGGGCATCTATATGATCGCAAGAAGCAACGTGCTCTACACCATGGCGCCCGTTACACAACACGTGATCGCCATCATTGGTTTGGCTACGGCCATCTTCGCGGCCACGATTGCATTGAAGCAGAACGACATCAAAAAAGTATTGGCTTATTCTACCGTGAGCCAGTTGGGTTATATGTTCCTCGGTCTGGGCGTTGGCGCTTATACCGGAGCCGTTTTCCACGTTATGACACACGCTTTCTTTAAGGCGCTGTTGTTCCTGGGCGCGGGTTCCGTAATTCACGCCATGCACCACGAACAGGATATCCGCAATATGGGCGGACTGAAAAAGAAACTACCCATCACACATATTACTTTCCTGCTGGCCTGTCTGGCGATAGCGGGTATTCCTCCGTTCTCCGGCTTCTTCTCCAAAGATGAGATACTGATGGGTGCATTCGCGCACAATCCTGTGTTTTACTATATAGGAATGGCTGGCGCGTTGATGACCGCATTCTATATGTTCCGTCTTTACGCGATGACCTTCCTCGGCAAATTCCGTGGTACGCACGAGCAGGAGCATCACCTGCATGAAAGTCCTGCTGCCATAACCATTCCTTTGGTGATCCTGGCCGTTCTCTCAGTAACAGCCGGATTCATTGGCATTCCTGAAGTATTCGCGCATGGCGCGCACCGCCTGGAGCATTTCCTGGAACCTATCTTCGCCGCTTCCAATAAAATCGTGGGTGAACACGCACACATCGATCATACCACAGAGATCGTGATGATGGGCATCAGCACTGCATTAATCGCGCTGATCATTTTCTTCGCGATCAGCAAATTCTCTAAATACCAGAAAACTGAAAAAGAAGAAACCGGTGTGGGCAAACTGCTGGAAAATAAATGGTATGTAGATGAACTGTACAACACCATCATCGTGAAACCTTTGATGGCGCTGGCTAAATTCCTGAACAATATTTTTGAAAGATACATTGTGGATGGCATCGTGAATGGCGTGGGTAAAGCCGTACAGTATGGTGGTCGCCAACTGCGCCTGGTGCAGAGTGGCCAGGTGGGCGGTTATATCCTTCTGATGGTATTGAGCATCCTGGTGTTCTTTGCGATACAACTGTTTATAAAGAAATAATTATAAGTTTTGGATGTTGAATTTTGAATGAAAGATCAAATTCACAATCCAGCATTCAGAATCCAAAATTGAACACAACCAAATGATACCGGTTCTACTTCTTTTAATTCCTTTGATCACTGGGTTGACGGCCTTCTTCATCAAAAACGAGAACGGCGCGCGGTCATGGGCATTGTTTTCCTCCATCGCCACGCTGGTGGTGACATTGCTGGGGATCACGGTGTTCAACAAATACCAGTACCTGTCTTCAGATTGCGCCTGGTTGCCCATGCTTGGAAGCCGTTT
>CAMLPA010000545.1 GCA_946481605.1 uncultured Flavihumibacter sp.
TGCCACATCAATACTCTTGCCGGCGGCATACAAAGCATCTTCCGGCTGAATTTCATCCCTGAAAAGTACTTCGGAAGAAAACAGCATTCCTGTAAAACCAACGGAGTATTGTAACTGTCCGATTTTGTTGTTCACATTCAAGCCAAAATCAAAGCCTGAACGTCTTTCGTTGTTGCTGTTCAACCAGTTGCGGAAATCGCCGGAACCAGCAAAGAAAGAAGGATAAACAGTATTACCACGAGAAAGCAAACCTTTGGTATCCTGGATAAAATAGTTCACATCCAGCGTGATCAGGTTTTTGAACAGTGATGCATCAAAGCCCGCTCTGAACTCATTTCTTTTGATGAAAGTAAGGTTTGGATTGGCACCTCTTCCCGACAATGTGGTGAATCCGCCGGAAGAACCATCGCGCCAGGGATACCAGCCTGCAAGGTCACCGCTGTTGCCATAATAACTGGCATACAGGTAATAATCGGTGGGTTCATTGTTTGGTCTTACACCTGTAATATCGAGATCCTGTTTAACGGAAGCATAAGAAGCAAACACTTTCAGGTTGTCAACAAAGCTGATATTGTTTTTGAAAAAATCCTCATCGCTGATGCGCCATCCTGCAGTGAGGGTTGGTGAGATACCGGCCCTGTTGCCTGGTGCCAGTTTGGGGGAATTCACCAGGGCGCCGGTGAAATCCAGGTAATATTTCTGCATGTAGTTGTAAGCCGCGCGCAACCCCAGGTTGGCGTTCCTTATCGGGTGGTAATCGCTTCCTCCTTCGTTGTCCACATCGCTTGAAAAAGTAGTGGTGTACCACCAGCCCATCAATGATGTATTAAGGTTATGCCGCTGCGCGAATGAACGGTCGTAGTTCAACTGCGCACGCATAGAGGTAGTTTGTGTGTAAGTGGTACGCCCGATGGATTCGCTGGTAGTATTCAGGTCGTTATTGAAACGTTCCAGCCGCGTGATCACATCTTCTCCATTGATGCGTTCCCAGGTGGGCCTGTAAACGGCATAAGTAACCTGGTAGGCTTCGGAGTAAAGAGAAGAATAATCCATACTGTATCCGGTTTTGAACGACAAGCCTTTCAGCAGGCCGCTCAGGTCGGCAGCCGCGCCCACATTAAACAGGAAGGTGCGGTACTTCGTTTTGATGTAACCGGCGGCAAGCATATCCGTGAAGGAATTGGTAAGGTTACCGGCCTGGCCGCCAAGCAGGTATTTGCCATCAATCACATAATTACTGTTGTTGACAATGGTTTGCAACTCAGCATTATTGGGATCGAATTTATCGATGGGCACCAGGGGAATATACCTGTTGAAGTTTGCATTCACGGAACCCGATTCACCCCAGAAATTACCACGCCCGGCATAATTATCTGAAACGTTCGCCACGATATCGGTGGATGCGGTCAGCCATTTGTTGAGGTTCATATCCACGTTACCCCGGATCTTAAAAGCGAAATCGTTGTTCTTCTTTGTTTCGCCATAATTCATAAGACTTCCGTTGGTAGACAACCCAATGTTGGTATAATACCTGGCATTTTCGTTACCCCCCGAAATTTCAGTAGTGAGGTCCGTTCTTGAAAAAGCTTTTTTCAGGTATTCATCGCTGAAGTAATTGATATCGGGGAACCTGTATCCGTAATTGCCCGATCTTGTACTATCGATGGCACCTTGTGTGTAACCGGCGCCTGGCGTAAAAGTATTGTCGTTCATCAACGCTTCATTGTAAAGCGTCATGTAATCGGCGGCATTCAGGTATTTCGGATAACTTTTGGGGGTAAACATACCAGTATTGGCCCTCACATCGATGGACAGCGGCTTGATGCTGCCACGCTTTGTAGTAATGAGCACAGCACCTTTTGCCGCATTGTTACCGTACAATACCACGGCGCTTGCAGCTTTCAACACTGTGATTGACTCGACTTCCACCATACGTACTTCAGAAGCCTGGCGTGGCACGCCATCTACAAGAATAAGTGGCGACTGTCCCCACACACTGCCGGTATACCCCGGCACCAAACTGGCGAGGTTATCCAGGCTGCTTACACCGTAGCTTTTCTTCAGCAGCTCTGATACGTTTACTGAACCAACACCTCCCAGCAGGTCCTTTTTTGCCACGGTGCCGAAAGCGACATTTACCAGGCTGTCTTTATTATCCTGTGCCTGCAAACCGATGGCGCTGCACAAAGCCACAGATAAAGCGAGACAGGAACCCATTATATTTTTGCTAATCATTTTTTCAAATTTTAATTTTTACCAGCCTGGATTCTGCTTAAAATCTAAATAAATACTGGCATCGTTCACCAGGAAGGGGAACCAGTAATGCCGTTCGCCAAGTTGCCTTTCGAAGAGAATGGTTTCCCTGAAGTTGGCCACGCGTGCGTTCTTTGGATCCGCGTAAATCTGGGCTTCGGGTGTGGCGCGGTCGAACTCAATTCCTTTCTTATAAGTGTATGGCCGTTGGGTGAACAACAACCAGCGGCGGAGGTCGTTAAACCTGTGTCCTTCAAAAGCCAGTTCCACGGCACGCTCGCGGCGGTATTCACTTCTGAAAGCCTCCTGGGAAACCAGGAATTTCGCGGCCACATGTCCTACCCCTAAACCCGGCCTGTCTCTGATGAAGTTCACTGCATCAACGGCAGTTTTCTCATAACCCGGCGCTTTCGCGGTGGGAGAATTGTATCCTTCTGATGCTGCTTCTGCGTACAGGAGGTACACATCGGCCAGGCGCATAAAACTTAGTGAAACGGCGTTGTTTTCCCTGAAGCCGTCATAATCATTCACCATCTTCCTGATGAATTTAGAAAGCATATAGCCCGTAAACACTCTCTTTGTGGCATTGTCGGTTCTGAAAAATCCACCGGTGAACAGACTCGCATATACGCGCCTGTTATCGTTGCCGGCAAAGCTGGGGTTCTGCACCATTCTTTCCCCGTCAATCACGATATCATGGTACAACCTGGGGTCCCTGTCTTTCCAGGGATATTCCGGGGTATAGCCTGATTCTGCATCGGCGGCTTCAGGGTTCGGAATGGGTAGGCCATTGGCCATGCCGTAATGGTCCACATAGTTTGCGGTAGGATACACCTTGATACCGGAGTTATTGATGCTCATGGGCCTGTAGTCGTTCACCTGGTTCCAGCGGAAGCGGCCACCCAC
>CAMLPA010000546.1 GCA_946481605.1 uncultured Flavihumibacter sp.
GCGAAAATGGGGAGTATGATGAAGTTTACCGGATCGTGTAAACGGTGAACGAATGTAGAAAGGTCTTTCAGCGGCACAAAAAGTGCGAATACAACACCCGCAATGGTGGCGTGGATGCCGGAACGGAACACCACATACCAGAGCAGCAGCCCCAGTATGATGTGGATGAAATTGAACTTCATTTTGGTTTTCCCGAGGAGGAACAGTACTACACAAATGGTTGCACCGGTCAGCAGGAACTTCATTTGCACATCACCGCCGTAAAATAAGGCGATCACGAGTATTGCACCGAGGTCATCGATGATAGCCAGGGCCATCAGGAATACTTTCAGGGAAAACGGAACTTTCTTTCCGAGTAAACTGGCCACACCCAGCGAAAATGCGATATCGGTAGCCATCGGAATGCCCCAGCCATGTTGAAAACCGGTGCCTGAGTTGAAAAGCAGAAATATACCCGCCGGTGCCAGCATCCCGCCGATGGCGGCGGAGATGGGCATAATAGATTTTTTAAAAGAACTGAGTTCTCCGGCCAGCAATTCCCGCTTAATCTCCATGCCCACCAGGAAGAAGAAGGCGGCCATCAGCAGATCATTGATCCAGTGCAGCAAGGAGTGGGGGAGATGCAGTATTTCCGGCGCATGCAGTTCTATGTTCCAGAAACCGATATACCTATCCGCGGCGCCTGTATTGGCCAACACCATCGAAACAATCGTACAAACAAACAGCGTTATTCCTACAGCACGGCTATCGTGTATAAACTCCAGTATCGGATTAATGAAACGCGAACGGATAATGTGTCGAACTCTACTCATAATAATCTCATTTAATCGAAATACCTCGTGTTCCCCCAATCGCGAGGCCCGCAGGGCCGAAGCGATCTCCCCCTCAACTACCACAAACTCCTCCCAACCAGCCCCGCACTCCAAACAAGTTCCCCATCACTTCCACTACTCAAACAACTCATACTTCGTTTTAGGCCTCCTCGCTTCCAGCCACCTGAAACCACGCAGCCGCATCTCGGCCACGTTCACCTGCTTAATAGGCGTTTGCGTCCCCTTCGGCTGATTGATAAACGCGATCTGACTCAACTCCTTTGTCGAATCAAAACGCATATCTATCGCATCCGCGGTCATCCGGTTGGTGCCCACATAAGCGCTATCATCGTCCATCACATAATAAATGCTTTCCGCTTCTCCTTTCGCCCTGATATAATCAATATTCCCGTTAGTAAAATAAGCGTTGATGGTAAACCCTTTGATCTGGTTGTACAAATCTTTCGCCGTTTCGTTTACCGCAATGGCGTTGTTGAACACATAAGCGCGGAGCGGCTGTTTGTTCTGCGTATACAGGAACATTGTGTCGCCTGATATCTGCGTTTTATTGGCCCAGGCTACCGGGTCGCGGAACATACGGAAAATAGAATCTTTACCCGAGTAAAATAGACTGTCGCAAACGGCTTGCAGCGAATCGGAGAAAATGCGCACATTCCGGTAGGCCTCAAAATAACGGGAAGCAGTATCCGAAGTGGCGGTATCCTTTTTATTTTTCAGCGAATCGGTATTTACAACGGTAAGTCCTTTTAACGTATCCGCATTGCTGCTGTCGCGTAATGTAGCGAGGTCTGACAGTTTTCCGGAGAACAACGTGTCGGCGGCTACATAAATTGAATCCGTTTTTTGTTTAATGATGAGCAATGGCTTTTTGGTGGCCAGTAAAGCGCCTGAGTTCCGGTTGCTGAACAATTGGTTGGCAAGTATGGTAATGCCTTGCGCAGTATCGATCAGTACGGCGTTCCCTTCAGCCTGACTGATCCCTGTCTTTTCATCAAAAGCAATCTTGTTACCGGTAACGGTAACGGCGCCATCTTCAATCACTGGATTCAGTCCAAACTGTGCCACCCCGTTTTTAAGGTCGTAATACCCTTCGCTGGTGGTGATCTTTCTTTTGCTGCTGTCGATGATCTGGGTTTTGGTGATGAACCGCGCTGTTTCAGTAGTGAGGTTGTAAAGCAGGGAATCCGCTTTAAGGTTGTACTGCGGATCGTTCAGTACTACATTTCTTTTGAAATAAGCATCTTTGATATCCGAGTAATAATAAGCTTCTTCACTGGTAAGTACCGACTTCCCATTCACTACTTTACCACCGTTCTTATAAATGCCGATCTTCAGCGCCACATCGTATTCCAGTTCATTGGTGGTAAGCACGGCTTTGCCGTCGGTGAGCCGCACGTTTTTCTGCAGGTAAGCATACCTTCTGTCTGCATGGTAACGTAGGTAATCTCCGTAAGTATGAATGGAGTCGCCGTCGTTGATATGAATATTGCCGAAGGCTTCCAGTTTCCGTTCTTTAATATTGTAGATGGCGCTGTCGCAGAAGAACCAGGTGCCTTCGTGGAGCGCTTTTACATGCCCTACTACAGTACGGAATTTACTCGAATCATTGTCGGCACGATAACCCAGCCTGTCGAACGAACGCAGTTCTATATGCTTCATCGTATCCTGCACGGGGGCGAAGTACAGGTGTTGTATCGCTTTTGTATTGTCCTGGCTGCTCCACAACCAGGAGCCCAGTGCCACAATGAATGACCAGGTAAAATATTTCATCTTTTATTTAACGATCACGGTATCTCCTTTTACCGTTATGGTGTCACGATCAATGGGGGCCGGCTTCGTTAAGGGGCCGGATTTTTCCTTTCTGCCGAATACAGAGAAGCTTACATATCTTTTTGGATGCATTCTAAGGTCGTCCAGTAATATGTTCAGACTTCTCGTTGAATTCTCCAGGTTGCGGTAAAGCTGCTGGTCGTTCAGCAACAGGCCTGCGGAGCCTTCCGTATTGTTGAGTTTCGCCATAGCACTGTCCAGAGAATTGACTGAACTGTTTAAAGCGTTGATGGTGCTTTCCAGTTCTATTTCAGAAAACTTGGCCGTGGTTTTTTCTACATTTTCCAGCACGTTATTGATTTTCTGCTCATTGTTGGCAAGGGTGCCGGTAAAGCGTTCCACGTTGTTGAGTGATTTTGCGAGGGCGCCCTGTTGCGCGTTCAGCAGTTGCTGGAGCGATGCGGTGCTGGCCGCAAGGTGCGCGATCGTGGCCCTGATGTTCTGTTGTGCCCCGGGATCGAGCGTTTGGTTGATGCCACCCAAAGTAAGTTTGAG
>CAMLPA010000547.1 GCA_946481605.1 uncultured Flavihumibacter sp.
TAAGCAATGGTGGAAATGCTGTCGAATCCACCATCGGTGAGCTTTTTGCAGGCTTCGTTGATACGAACTTCGTTGAGGAAGGAAACGAAAGTATGCAGTGTACGTTTTTTGAAATACCGGCAGAAGGCCTGCGGCGTCATGTGCGCCTGTTTGGCCACATCTTCCAGCGTGATGGGCTGCGCGTAATTGGTCATGATGAAGTGATAGATATTGCTGAGGCGGATGCCTTCATGTTCACTTACACTGGAGAGCTCGGTTACAGTGGCCAGTTCTTTCACATCCGGGATAGCAGCGAATTTTTTCAGTATCTCCACAAAAAGCAGGAACTGTTCTATACCAGAGGCTTCGCTGAGCTGGTTCATTTTGTGGCCGATATCCGCTACATATTGTTCTGGAATGCTGAACCCACTGCGGTGCTTTTGAAGAAAGGTCCGGATCGATTTCAATTCTGAAAGCTCAAAAAGGTATTGAAGTTTCCCGTTTGGATTAAAGAATATGGTAAGCGCCTGTACTTTCTTTTTGCTTTTAGCATTAAAATAAATAGGATCGCTTTTAAATACATGTGGTTGGTTGGCGCCAATGCAATAGATTTCGTTGGACCGGAAAGGATACATGTTATTGTCTACCACCAGCGTCCCTTCTCCCTTCTGTATCCAGGTCAACTGCATTTCATCGTGGCGGTGCAGGTGCTGGTAGAAAAAAGGAAGCACATCTTTTTGAACGATGATGTTCTTTTCTCCCGGAACGGGAAGGGTGAATTGAAGGACTTTCATAACAGTTTATTTTGGCTGGTGAAACTGACTGATAACATCTCCAAATTAATTTATTTATACAATATTAGCTTTTAGGTGTGAAAAATGGGTAAAACAAGGTTAAAATACTGCTAGTAGGCTGGTTTTACCCCTCCGTATTTTAACGGATAATGTTCCCGTTTTTTGGCTATTTATTCCCGGTATTTTAACATCACCTACTTTTTTGTGCATGGGGCAGCTACATTTGTGGAACCTGTTGGTGCAGGATGGCATTAACGGGTACCGTAAATAGTTTTATCGTTGCGTTTGCCTGACGAAGAACGATTGCCGGTGAAAAACGAGTAATCATGAAAGTTTTATATTGTACAACGCCAGGAAAGTTTGATTATGATGAAAAGGATAAGCCGGAGGTTGCACCGGGTTACTCCTTATTAAATGTGAAGCGTGTGGGGATTTGCGGCACGGATCTTCACGCTTATGAAGGTACACAGCCGTTTTTCAGTTACCCCCGCATTCTGGGGCATGAACTGGCCTGCACATTTGTAGCAGGAGCCGACGGTTTTGAACCAGGGGAAGCGGTCACGATTATTCCATATTTCAACTGCGGTACCTGTGTGGCCTGCAGGCGCGGGAAAGGCAACTGCTGTACGAAGATGCAGGTTTGTGGCGTGCACCTTGATGGTGGAATGGCAGAATACCTGCTTGTGCCAGACGATAAACTTGTACACGGCAACGGACTATCGCTGGATGAACTCGCGCTCGTGGAGCCACTGGCTATTGCCTTGCATGGTGTAAAACGTGCGGCCGTGGAAGCAGGAGAGTGGGTGCTGGTGATGGGAGCAGGCCCTATAGGAATTGGTATCATTGAATTTGCCCGGATGTACGGTGGAAATGTAGTGGTGGCCGATGTGAACGAGGATCGCCTGGAATGGTGCAGGAAAAACCTGGGTGTTCAGCATACGATTAATCCGGCTTCAGAGGAACTGACTGATAAACTCGGTGCATTAACCAATGGTGAAATGGCCACCGTTGTAATTGATGCCACCGGAAGCAACCGCGCCATCCACAATGGATTTCCGTGCATGGCGCATGGCGCAAGGTATGTGCTGGTGGGATTGCAGAAAGAAGCCATCAGCTTCAGCCATCCGGAGTTCCATAAGCGGGAGAGTACCCTCATGAGCAGCAGGAATGCGACCAGGGAAGATTTTGAAGAAGTGATCGATGCCATGAAGCAGCAAAAGATACAACCGCTGAAATGGGTAACGCACAGGGTGAACGCAGATGAAATCGCAAAAGAATTTCCAGGTTGGATTGATCCCAAAAATAAAGTGATCAAAGCATTAACGAATTGGTAGGCTGAAGGATGATGTTCCTCAGGCAACCGGTACAGAGAAGCCAAAAATACTGCCTTCACCTGGACTGCTTTCCGCCCACACACTGCCACCCTGGGCTTCCATGAACTCTTTGGAGATGGATAAGCCCAGTCCTGTACCCGTTTTTTCCTGTGAACCAGGCACTTTAAAATACCGGTCGAACAATCGGGGCAGGTACCTGGAATCAATACCCATTCCCTGGTCCTTAACGGTGAAGATGATCCGGTTTTCCTGGAGGGAAGTGGTAATATCGACAGTGGTGTGCCCGGGCGCGTACTTGACGGCGTTCGACAAAAAATTTGTGAGTACCCAGGCTGTTTTTTCGGGGTCAGCGAAGATGCGCCGGTCATGGTGAAAATAATGTCTTTGAAAACTGATGCCTTTCTGCTGCGCGAGGAACTGTACCGCTGCAACGGCTTCGTCCAGGATACTTTCCGGCGCAACGGGTTGAAGTTTCAATTGAATATGGCCGGTTTCCACCTGGCTCATGTTCAGTAGTTCACCTGTGATCCGGAGTAGGCGGTTGGCATCGTCATGGATACTTTTCACAAGATCGTCCTGTTCTTTGTTGATCGTACCGATGCGGTCGTCGGTGAGCAGTTGCGCGCTCATTTTGATAGAGGCAATCGGCGTTTTCAGTTCGTGGGAAATGGTAGCGATGAAATTGGTTTTCGCCTCATTCAGTTCATGAAACGGGGTGATGTTTCTCAGTACGATTACCTGGCCAATGGTTTTTTCGTTGTTGGTGACGCTGAAGGTATCGGGCTGAAAATAGCTCTCTTTGTTGTTCGCGAATATCTTGAGTTCCTTTCCTTTTGGATGCTCCTGGAGCAATGTTCGCATGAGGTCGTTTTTCAACGCGATATCCGGGGCGTATTTTCCGGTGATATCGGCTTCCTTCAAACCGAGTAATCCTTCCGATACTTTGTTGAGAAAAAGCACACGCATATTTTCATCCAGGCCGATGATGCCATCGTTCAGTTGGTTGATGATGGTTTCAATCCTGCTCTTTTCGAATTTGATCCTGGC
>CAMLPA010000548.1 GCA_946481605.1 uncultured Flavihumibacter sp.
AATTCTTCCTGCCCAATATTCCTATCCAGGCGTTCGTGAAAAGCAATGCGCCTTTCTATCCGAACTTCAACAAGACTCAGTTCGAGCAATACCTCACAGAGTTCAGTATTCCAATTGAGAATACCCTCCAGCAAATGAGCTACGGCCAGAAGAAGAAAGTGCTCATTAGCTTCGGCCTTGCCTGCAACACTTCGGTATTATTAATGGATGAACCCACCAACGGACTGGATATCCTCAGCAAGAGCCAGTTCCGTAAAGTAATGGCGGGCGCTGTGAATGAAAACAAGTGCATCATCATCAGTACCCACCAGGTAAAGGACCTCGAGAACCTGATCGACCGCATCACCGTAATCGATGAAGGCAAAATCCTATTCGACCAAACCATCGACAATATCTCCCGCAAACTGCTTTTCAGGATTTCCTTCAGCAACGAAGAACTGAAGCAAGCCATTTATGCGGAAGAATCCCTCAAAGGCAACGCGCTCATTCTGCCCAACTATATGGAAGAAGATACCGCCATCGACCTGGAAATGCTCTATAAGGCCATCGTGCTGAAAGGAGAAGCCGTACACGCCGTTTTCAATAACCAATCCTCTACTTCTAAATCCGTTCAACATGCATGATACACTTAACTTCAGCCGCCTGGGTATGCTGATTCGCAGGCACTGGGCAGAGAACGTAAAATTCTTTTTACTCGGTGCTATTGCGCTGTTCGGACTCATGGCCATGGTATTCGCTATTTGGGTAATTGCTGAAGGATCGCAATACCATGAAGACGATACCTGGATCATATTCCTTGTCGGACTTTTTATTACAGGTTGTATTTTCGCCAGCATCTCCTTCAATGCACTGGGAGATAAAGCGAAAGGTACATACTGGATGAGCCTTCCTGCGAGCCATCTGGAAAAACTGATCGTTACCATTTTCTTCACTACTGTTTTCTTTTTCGCGGTTTATTGCGCCTGTTTTTTTCCCATCCGGCAAATGGCCTTCGCTTATATTGAATCCGCGGCAAAGGATAATCCCGTCAAGTACCAACTTACTTATATGAATTGGAAAGGGGATGCAGAAATAAAACTGGTGGCGCGTTATTTCTTCCTTTGCTTCATGGCCGTGCAATCGCTGTTCCTCCTGGGGAGCGCGTATTTCAAAAAGTTCGCCTATGTGAAAACAGTGATTGTTGGTGCAACCTTCGTATTTCTGTTTGTATGGATGATGTCGGGGATTGATGAAAAAATGTTTACTGAATTCGGGCAGGTGAGCTGGAATGTATTTGAAGCAAGAAAGCAGGATTTATCTGGAGGAGGCTTACCTACCCAGGTGTATAAAGTTTCCGAATTGTCCAAAGACTTCTCACTCTTCATGCTCCAGTATATGTGGGCCCCGGTGTTCTGGGTGGTAACCTGGTTCCGCCTGAAGGAAACCGAAATTTAGCAGAGGGAAAGTATAGCCATAGCCAAACAAATTAAAACAAAAAATTATGCAGTTCCACAATAACGGTCAGGCCATTTACCTGCAGATTGTTGATTATGTGTGCGAGAAGATTCTGCGGAAACAATGGAACCCTGAAGACAAAATACCCAGCGTGCGCGAATTGGGAATGCAGCTTGAAGTGAACCCCAACACCATCGCCCGGGCCTACGATTTCCTGAAACAACAGGATATCATTGCCGATAAAAGAGGGATCGGATATTTCATAGCATCGGAAGCGGAAGCCCGCGTACAGCATTACCGGAAATCCGTTTTCATCGAAACCGAATTGCCGCCGGTGTTTCGTGTGATGCGGATGCTCGGCCTGGAAACCAATGATCTTCAACCATTGTACGATCAATTCAAAAAACAGGACGCGGTTGCCTAACCCGTCACCATTAAAACTTTAATCATGAAAACAAGTAATAAAATCCTGATGGCGGTGGCGGTATTCGTATTCGCGTTGCCTTTGTTCCTTGCATTCACCCTGAAAAGTAAATTAGAAAAAGGGGAATATGTTTTGGATGATAATCCACATTATGGTGGTGTTTCCTCCAGACGAACATTGCCTGAAACCGGTTATTCGGTGATCAAGTTAAAGGGGCCGGGATTGGGTGGTGAAATATTCCAGGTTACTGTAGTGCAGGACTCATCGTCTTATTTCAGCTATTACAATGGATGGGAGCGAGATAGTATCCATACCAGGATACAGTCGGATACGCTTTTTCTGGAATATGCCACCCGTAATGATCTTAATTCTTATTCATATACTTCCATCAGGCTCTCAATACCGAAAGATCATACGTTGCTGGCGGATGGCGCGCAGGTTAACCTGAATGAATTTAGTCATGCTATTGATTCCCTGCACCTCATTGCTAAACAGTATTCTATCCTTAATCTTGGAATAAAGGAAGATCAAAGTTCTTCCGATTCACTGATGATCCGCTCCTTGTTTCTTGAAGCGGATGGTGGGAAAGTTGTTTTTGCAAACAGCGTAAGAGTGGATAATCTTAATATGAAATTGAAAGGAAATGTTGACCTGGCAGTGGAGAATGGCGCCAAAGTAAATAATATGAGTGCCGATATCGATGAAAACGCCACAGTTCGTGCCCCGCTTTCATTCCTGAAACAATTGCTGAAATAATTATTAATTGTAGATTCATTTCTAAACCTTATCACCCATGCTAAAAAACATCTTACTCGCAACCGCGCTTATCCTTGGAAAAATGTCTTTCGCGCAATGCGATAAACCTATCTTGCTGAAATGCTCGAAAGGGATTGAAATCAAAAATGGCAATCCGGGGCAGGAAATTCCATTTGAATGTTCACTGGAAATCGCCAATGGTAAGGTTGTTCTTACGGCAACCATGGATGGTAAAACGGAATCTATAGATGGAAGTATTACGGAGACCATCCGTTGCGACTGGAAAGAGTTCCTGAAGAACGGTATCATGCAGTACAAGGCTTCCATGAGAAAGGGGGACGAACGCGAGGAAAATGCCACGATAGAGATTAAAAGTGAAAACAACTATACACTGGTAACGCTTGGTTCAGATTCAGATGGCGGTTCAAAAATGCAACTCGTTGTAAAGGAATATAATGATGTCATAGGCCAGCATTTCCGAGGCCAGCCAGTCGACGAGATCCGGCGGGTTCTCGTAGACGCGGGTGGGGAAATTGTTC
>CAMLPA010000549.1 GCA_946481605.1 uncultured Flavihumibacter sp.
GCATCCCGTTCATCGAAAGCGGAATAATGTTCTTTAAGAAAGGCGAGGAGAGAAGTGGTTGGATCTTTTTCACGGTGCTCCATGAAATGCTGTACCAATACGGGAAGTTTCAGCAACTGATGGAACTCCGTTTGGGTGGATACACATATCCCGATCAGGAAAAAAGCGATCCATTTTCGCATGGGGCAAAGGTATCAATATTTTCGGGACAAAAAAATCGATACCTTCAGGTCAATAAGCCAACACGATGATTGAGTCGATAAGAAAACAATACAATCAGTTGTTTACCGGGGAAGCATACCGTTCTTTTCTCGGTGCTTTGGAAGAAAAATACCCGGGTGTGGTGGAGTTCAGGATCGCCGAAACTCCCGTGTTTATACCGCGCGACTTCTCCCTCAAAATGGAAGAGACCTGTGATTATATTATCAACAGTATGATGAAGCCGGGGTTTATGGAAGCTACGGCAAGAGCGATTCCTGCTGAAGAATGGACTCCGGGCGAAACGGCCCACTGCCATTGTATTGCATTTGACTTCGGGATATGCAGGAATCCTTCAGGGGAATTGGTGCCCATGTTAATAGAAATGCAGGGTTTTCCTTCACTTTTCGGTTTCCAGGTGATGTTCCCGGAATTGATGAAGGAGTACCTCTGGATGCCGGAGGGGTACAGCCAGTTTATGGGCGGACATTCCAAAGAAAGTTTTCTGCAGTTGCTCAAAGAAACCATCGTGGGAAGGCATGCACCGGAAGAAGTTGTGCTGCTGGAAATAACGCCTCATGAACAGAAAACACGCATCGACTTTTATTGTACCGCACAGTATCTGGGCATTCAACCGGTTTGTATTACGGAAGTGTTTTCAGAAGGAAATGAATTGTATTACAAATTGAATGGCCGGAAAATAAGAATAAAGCGCATATACAACCGTGTTATAGCTGATGAATTGAACGGTAAAAAAGATATTCAGGAGCGCGCACTGGATTTTTCAAAACCATGGAATGTGGAATGGGTACCGCATCCCAACTGGTTTTACCGCCTGAGTAAGTTTACGCTTCCTTTGCTTCAGCATGAATATATTCCTGAAACCAGGTTCCTGCATGAGCTGAAAGAGGTCCCTGCCGACCTCGAAAATTATGTACTCAAACCTTTGTTCTCATTTGCCGGACAGGGGGTAGTGATTGATGTAACGAAGGAAGATGTCGCAGCTATTAAATATCCGGAAAACTGGATATTACAATCGAAAGTGAATTACGCGGATGTGATTGAAACGCCGGATGGTGCTGCAAAAGCGGAGATCAGGCTGATGTATTTATGGCCCGAAGGGGTAGCACGTCCGCAACTGGCCATCAACCTGGCACGCTTGAGCAAAGGCAAAATGATTGGTACGCGCTACAATAAAGACAAGACCTGGGTGGGCGGGAGTGTGGCGATGGTGGAACAGGCTCAGGACAAGCGCCCGGGTTGAGCAGCTAACTGAGCGGAGCCGAAAACTCCCTCCTGTAAGAAGTTTGGCAGTACATTGGAGTAAGTCCACAAAATTTTATCCGGATCGTTCAGTTGTTCGATCATGCTTTGCCATTTTTCGAAGCCGTGGTTCTCGATGATGGTCTTTTTTTTGTCGTCCCTTTTCAGGTACATGGTCATGCCCACCGCATCCGCTTCCGGATGGAACTGTGTTCCGATCATGTGTTCATTAAAACGAATGGCCATGATGGCCCTTTCCAGCGCTACATGGGGCCGTTCTTTCTCTATCGCCAATATACTTGCACCGACTTTTTCCATACGCAAAGCATCGGGTTCAATCACCTGGAAATCCCTGCTGTCAACCACATAAAAAGGATCCTGCAAACCATCGAATACAGGTTCGCCAATGCCGGCTTCCATGAGGTGTACAGGAAAAATACCGAACGCGGTGGATTTGCGTCTGCATACATTCGCGAGTTGCAGGTGCCTGCATATCAGTTGGAAGGAATGGCAGATAAAAAAGACTTTTTTAGGTGGGCGACTACCATCAGCGTTCCATGCCTGCATTGCCGTGAACCAGTTGAAATAAGCGGTCTCCCATTCGCTGCCTTTTGTATCCAGCGGGCTGCCCGGCCCACCGGAGGAAATGTAGAGGTCGTAAGAGGTATCGGGAACCTGGTGGCGCAACCGGACATCGTATTCATCCCAAACCAGGTTGAGTTGGTGTAACGTGCCGAACTGTTGCAGAATCTCCCGTATACAGCGCATCCCTTCATTGGGCTGGCCTTCATACAGGTCAAGTATGGCCACACGGATATTTCTCTTCGCACTGAACATGGCGCAAATATAGCTGAAATTTATCAATTGATGACGGGGCGAAGCGTAATCGATCCGTTAAAAAACGGGCTTAAATCAGGTGTTAATACGGGGTGATGAAATTAGAAGGATTGATTTTCTGTGTCTAAATTTGCTGTTACACATCCTCGAGGAACTGATCCCTGATATAGTCCACCACCTGGATCAGGTTGCCGCCACTCTCTTCATATACCTTCAGTTGTCTGTCGGCACCGGTGCCGCGGTCGAGCATGGTATGGATATAAGAGATGGCATGCCTGCAGCCGAGGTGATCGGCGACATCATCCACGAAATCCAGGAGTTCGTAGATGAGCGCGCGGGTGTTCACTTCTTCTTCTTTGCCGAAATCGATGAGACGGCCATCGATGCCATACCTGCTGGCGCGCCATTTGTTCTCGTTGATGAAAGCGCGTTTGTAGATGATGAAGTTGAGGTTTTCCATCCGGAGTTTGTAGAGCTTCGCGCAGATGCACTGAAACAGTGCCGTGATGGCGATGGTTTCGGAGATGGTCATGGGTACATCGCAGATACGGAACTCGACGGTATCAAAGAAGGGGTGCACACGGAGGTCCCACCAGATCTTCTTGGCGTTGTCAATGCAATTGGTTTTGACCAGCAGCTTGATGTAGTTATCGTATTCTTCGATGCTTTCGAAATAATCGGGTATGCCGGTGCGGGGGAATTTGTCGAATACCTTGGTACGGAAGGATTTGAAACCGGTGAGTCTTCCTTCCCAGAAAGGCGAGTTGGTGCTGAGTGCGTAAACGTGCGGCAGGAAATACCGGGCACTGTTGGCGATGTGGATGGCCATTTCCCGGGTTTGCATGCCCACGTG
>CAMLPA010000550.1 GCA_946481605.1 uncultured Flavihumibacter sp.
AGGCAACTCTACAATGGCGCGGTGATGATGTGGGACAATACTGGAGAAGAAAACTGGTGGGCCACCGTATTTGCCACACACTTCCTGCTGGAAGCCGAAAAAGCCGGGTACAGTATTGATAAGAACCTGATCGAACCCATGCTTTCCTACCTGCAGTTTAGGTTAAGAAACAGACAATTCATCACGTATACCTATAACCGCGATCAGCAGAAAAAGATAGCCCCCAAAGAAGTACCGTACTCGCTTTATGTGCTTTCACTGGCCGGAAAACCACAGGCCGCCACACTGAACTATTACAAGGCGCATCCCGAATGGCTCAGTCTGGACGGACGTTACATGCTTGCTGCAGCTTTCGCGGCCGCTGGTGACAAAAAAAGAATTAACGAAATTCTACCCGCCAGTTTCACCGGAGAAGTTTCCACCAAACAAACCGGCGGCAGCTTTTACTCCCCCCTTCGCGATGAAGCCATGGCATTGCTGATGTTGGTAGAAGCAGACCCGAAACATCCGCAAATCCCCATGCTGGCAAGAAAAGTGGCTGCTTCATTAAAACAGAACCGCTGGCTGAGTACACAGGAAATGGTATTCAGTATGCTTGGACTCGGCAAACTCGCGGCCAATGCCGGCAAAGCCAACATCACAGGCAGTGTGGTGGTGAACGGTAAAAAAGTCGCCACAATAGCCAACGCCACTGGCAAACTAACCGACAAAGAATTGAAAGGAACAGCTATTTCGCTCCAAACAACCGGAACTGGCAACCTCTACTATTTCTGGAAAACACAGGGCATCAGCGCTACCGGAGACTACGTACAGGCTGACAACGGCGTGAAAGTAAGAAGGCAATTCTATTCCCGCACAGGCGTACCGCTCTCCACTACCAGTTTCTCGCAAAATGACTTCATCATTGTAGGTATTTCCGTTGAAAACATGTACAAAGGAACTGTAGAAAACATGGTCATCACCGACCTGCTCCCGGCCTGTTTTGAAATTGAAAACCCACGCATCAGGGAACTCCCCGGTATGGACTGGATCAAGAATGCATCCACCCCCACAGCGATGGATATCCGTGACGACAGGATACATTTTTTCATGGATCTTTCACAACCCAAACAAACTTACTATTACGCGGTAAGGGCGGTATCGCCAGGTGTGTTCAAAATGGGGCCAGCCAGTGCGGAGGCGATGTACGATGGAGCGATTCATTCTTATAATGGTGGCGGGGAGATTCGGGTGGGGAGGTAGTTTTTTAACGCAATTTGTGGTAGGCCTCACCCCAACCCCTCTCCCAGGGGAGAGGGGCTAGTTTATCCTTATCATGGAATGAAGTAATTTATAGAATAGATTATTCCATTTATATTGATAGTGCAACCTTTTAAAAAATAATGAAAGCATTTCTTAGCAGCTTTCTGGCGCTTATCCCAGGGGAGAGGGGCTAGTTTATCCTTATCATGGAATGAAGTAATTTATAAAATAGATTATTCCATTTATATTGATAGTGCAACCTTTTAAAAAATAATGAAAGCATTTCTTAGCAGCTTTCTGGCGCTTATCCCAGGGGAGAGGGGCTAGTTTATCCTTATCATGGAATGAAGTAATTTATAAAATAGATTATTCCATTTATATTGATAGTGCAGCCTTTCAAAAAATAATGAAAGCATTTCTTAGCAGCTTTCTAGCGCTTATCCCAGGGAAGAGGGGCTAGTTTATTCCTTATCGTGGAATGAAGTAATTTATAAAATAGATTATCCCATTTATATTGATAGTTCAGCCTTTTTAAAAACTCAAGAAAGCATGCTATTCGTTAGCGGCTTCTTGCCCCTCTCCGGCCGGAGAGGGGTTGGGGTGAGGCGTTCCTTCCCTGCGAGGCACGAAGCAATTGCATAAACCTACTTCTCCTCAATCCTAAAACTATACCGCAACTTCTTTCCTCCCGCAATACTATATTCCTCCAAAGGCCCCTGCCCGCAACTTGCATTACCCAAACCTGTTTGCGCGCAATCCAGCGAGAGATAAGATTCTGGCCGCCTCAAACCAGGTAATTTAAAATCATGTCCGGCTTTCCAGAGCGTTTCGTCCGTATGGTGCAAAATTGAAAAACCCAGTGTATCCATCGCTGTTATACGGATGCCTTTACCTGTACCATTGGTAACTTCCAGCCAGCGCACATCCTGCCTGGCGCCCATACTTTGGGCATGCACGTAATGTTCCTCTTCCATAGCTGTTACCGTTTTTGTATATGCGCCGATGAAGGCTGACGATTTACGATCAGGATAGTTTTCAAACGGTCCACGGCCGTACCAGCTTACCTGCTCCAATCCAGCGGGCAGGCTCATGCGTAATCCGTAGCGGGGAAGGGTTCGTTGCTGACCGGTTTCGAAAGCAGCATCTACCTGTATAACGCCATCACCGGAAATAAGATACGTAACGGAGTACGGATATACATCCTTGCCAATCGTGGCGGAAAGTAAGGTTTTAATAGTCGCTGTTTGCGCATCTTTGGAAAGACTGGCGCTGAAACTATCCAGGCGCATCTGTGTTTGTTCGTACTCCACCTTCATATTATCGATGCTTCTGTACCAGTTAAAATTCAGTCCTTCTTTGTTGTGCACATACTCGTTTGTTCCATACCGTATGGATTCCAGCATACCGTTGTTCTTATTAAAACTGAAGTGCCCGTTTCCGGCCGTGATGTGTAAATTACCTTCAGCATCTTTTAAACTTAATTTTCCTGATTTTACGGTTGAAACCGTAGTTGTTTTTGAGGAAACCGGTAGTTGTTCCTGCGCATATACATGTCCGGCATCGCTCCACAAAGTAGCATCCTTGCGCAGGCACTGCACATTCAAAAAGTATTCATGTTCAGGTGAAAAGGGAGCGGGGAGCGGAATACGAACAACACCTGATTCATCAGGAGCAACAGATGGCAACGATATACTACCTGAATCGGTCGCCACACCATCTTTCAGCAACTGCCAGTTCAATGTGAACTGGTCCAGGTTCGTGAAATTGTATTTGTTGTGTACCCGCAATTCACCAGGTGATTTCCAGTTGAATGCGATAAACTGATACACTTTCTTCACATGACGGAGTTTCGCGGTTACTTTTCTATCGGGCGTAACCACGCCGTTCAGGCTGAAGGTCC
>CAMLPA010000551.1 GCA_946481605.1 uncultured Flavihumibacter sp.
CCATTCGCGTAGCTGGCATTCACCACCACAAAGTAACCGCCGGTTGTTCCGGGTGCAACAGGTGCATTCCCTGCTGATTCGGAAGCGGTGGAAGTATGGTCGCCGGTAATATCCCAGGCGTTGAATACACGGTTCCCTCCTGAATATGGCGCGGCAATATTGGTGGTTCCGCTTGGACTGAGGTTGTTCACGATCGCATATTCCCCATCGTTAGGACGATTGATATCGGAAGATGAAATATTTTGTTTAGCGTAACCCGCTACAATGGCCGACGCTGTTCGGTTTTGCACATCACCGCTTCCAAAGGTTCCCCCGTTATCCAATACGGCGTTCGCGCCAATGGCGTTACTGCACAGCCCGATATTGGAAGAAAGCGCAACAGTGTAGGGATTGAAAATCCGCGAGCGGAAGTCGGTTCCGGAATTGGTCATCCTGTAATAGAATCCTCCGCCGTTAAGACTGATGGCCGCACCGAGTGTAAGCGCCGGATTGATCTGTATGCGGTAGGAGGCGGACATGATACAGGTGGAATTGTAAAATGATGGGCGGCCATTGTACACGATGGTGCCGCCATTGTCCGGTGCATCAGCAGGATTGGTATTGCCGCAACTGCCACCCATTACACCGTTCACACTGCTGCCCATGTTGATACGGACGGTTTGGGTGGCACCGTCGTACATGGCTGCATCGTCGCTGGCGGCATCGGAATAACTCCGGAATACAAGTCCTTCATTGGTCAGGATCTTTAAACTTCCGGAAATATAAGTGGCATTGGAGGAAATGGTGTCCACGAACCTGAACTGGGAGAGGGTAAGGCTGTTGCCTACGGCCACGGTGGCGCGTATCTCGAGAATGTCGCCGGGTTCATAAGTTCCGCCTATGGTGCCTTTCGTGATGTTCACGAAACTTTTCCCGAATTGCTGGGAAATAGCATCCATAGGAAGGAGGTAGAAACCCAGCAGCCAAAGCATGATGGGTAGATTTTTTTTCATCGGAATGGATTTTAGGGGTATGTCGTTCCGTTACGAAATTATAAACAGGATATGGTAACTGAAACGTGTTTCTACCCGGAAGATTGCGTGTTTCTACCTTTCCCGATGTAACCGATTGATTTACCTTAGTATTCTTATAAAAAAAGCCGAAAAAACCCTAACTTCTATCCAATATCCCCGTTATGCCCACCCGATTTACCCCGATTGGATGCGTGTTATTTGCACTGATCATCCCTATTTTCTCCCGTGCGCAGGAGAGTTTTGATATGCGCGTAGTCGCCACCGGATTCAGTTATCCCTGGGAAATAACTACCGGACCCGACAATTTTATTTGGGTCACGGAACGTACCGGAAAAAGAGTTCGAAGAGTGGACCCTTCCACAGGCGATAAACAAACACTAATAACCATCAACGAAGTGTACCAAAGCGCGGGCCAGGATGGTCTGATGGGGATGGCGCTGCATCCCAAATTGCTGAACGATTCTCCTTACGTGTATGTGGCTTACACCTACGATGCGGATGCCGGGGGCAGCGTGAACCGTAAAACCAAAATCGTTCAGCTTACCTACAACCAGAACCCTTCCAGCCCAACACTCAGTTCGTCCGTTACCCTGATAGACAATCTTCCCGCCAGCAACGACCATAACTCCGGGCGTTTAAGAATTGGCCCCGATTCCAAGCTCTATTATACCATTGGAGACATGGGTTATAACCAGTTCGATAATAAATGCCAGACCATCCAGGCGCAAACGCTGCCGTCGCAAACCGATGTAAACAACAACAATAGGTTGAGTTACCAGGGTAAGATTCTCCGGCTGAACTTTGATGGTTCTATTCCCTCCGATAACCCGGAAATCAATGCTGTTCGTTCCCATATTTATTCCTATGGACACCGGAATGCCCAGGGTATTGTATTTACGCCGAACAACAAACTCTTCGCTTCGGAACATGGTCCCCGTTCCGACGATGAACTCAATGAAATTCTTCCCGGAAGCAATTACGGCTGGCCGCGTGTGGCCGGGTACAACGATAACCAGAATTACCAATACGTGATCTGGTCGTCATCAGGTTCCTGTGCCAGCACGCCTTATGGAGAAAGCACAATTCCCGCAGGCGCAACCGTACAGGGAGAAAACACCTTTGCAAGCGCATTCGAAACACCCATATTCACTTTCTTTACCAAACCGGCCGGGTACAGTTTCCCTTCCGATTACATTCAATGGCCCACCATCGCGCCATCCAGTATAGATGTATATACCAGGGGATTAGGCGGTATCATCAACTGGGAACATTCTATCCTGGTACCCAGTCTAAAAAAAGGGAGGATTTACAGGTTGAAAATGAACAGCGATTATTCCGCGATTTCAGGAGATACCACTTCCTTTGCGTATACACAGAACCGTTACAGAGACATTGCACTTTCGTCCAACCAATTGAAAATATATGTAGCCACCGATAACGGCGGACAAACCTCTGGGCCTTCCGGTTCTACCACCTCTTCCATGGCCAATCCCGGTGCTATTCTCGAATTTGAATACGTGGGCATCGTTACGCCCATCCGCGAGAATGGCGATGTTGATCCCGACCGCGTGAATGTTTCAGTAAACATCTATCCCGTACCCACAACGGGAGCCGTAACGGTCAGCATCGGTACGAGCCTGCGCCGTCCTTTCCACTATGAACTGGTGGATGTGGCCGGAAGGGTGCTGCTTAAAAATGTTAGCAGCAGGAATAGTTT
Organism: uncultured Flavihumibacter sp.; assembly: GCA_946481605.1. Next base: position 2,731 of record CAMLPA010000551.1, read on the forward strand.
CGACATCAACCTTCAACCTTTCCCCGCGGGCATGTATTTTCTGCGCATCACCACTGCTACGGGAGAACTGTTACCCCTTAAAAAGATTATGCGGCAGTAAAATGCGCAAACGGTTGCCATACAGCCGTGTTGATTTATTGGGTAATTTCCGGGCATGAGAACAATTGTGACCGCTGCTTTCAGCGTTTTTTTCGCCCTTGGTTCCCTGGCGCAATCGCTGCCAACGGAACTGCAAACCCCGGAAATTGTATCCGTAAACAGGCTCCCCATGCGGGCCTCTGCTTTTGCATTCGAGAACAGGGAACTGGCCGCGCAACGGAAGAAGGAAGCTTCCGCCAATTTTCTTTCCCTGAACGGGAACTGGAAATTCAACTGGGTGCAGGATCCCCGCCAAAGGCC
>CAMLPA010000552.1 GCA_946481605.1 uncultured Flavihumibacter sp.
GTTTTGAAAGGATTTGTATGGCCGGAACAAATGAGCGCCAGGGCCATTGTTACATTGGTGGGCGGAACCGTAGGCGGTTACATCAGTTTTGCCGGAGCGCACCGCTTATTGGAAGCGGGAGTGAAGGGCGTATCTGCTGTTCCGGAAGTTACGCGCAGCAGTGTAAGAGGGATTTTACTCGCTACGGTAATGCGCTGTCTGCTTTACCTGGTAGCGCTGGGTGTGGTACTTGCGGGTGCCAACCTGGAAGGTGGGGCCAATCCCGCGGCTATGGTGTTTCAGTTCGCGATGGGAGATGTCGGCAGGATGATTTTTGGTTTTATCCTTTGGGCGGCAGCCATTACTTCGGTAGTGGGCTGCGCTTATACCTCCATCAGTTTTCTTCGTTCTGTTCATCCTGCAATAGAAAAGAATTACCGCATTATCACACTGTTATTCATTTGGTTAGCTGCGCTTGCCTTTATTTTTATCGGAAACCCTGTTCAGGTATTGGTATGGGCAGGTACCATGAACGGATTCATCCTTCCAGTAGCTGTGGCGCTGCTCTTGATTGGCGTGCACCAGGGTAAGGTGCTCCCAGCTTCTTATAAATACCCAAACTGGCTGCTGTATGCAGGCTGGACGCTCGTGGCCTTTCTCACCTGGATGATCATTCAGATTTTAGCGGCTTAAAGGCTTAACTTTGCGCCCATGCGAAAATTGAGTATGGAGGAACTGGGCCGTAAGACCGTCCAGGAATTCCGTCTTTCCGAGAAAACACCGCTGGTATTGGTACTCGACAATGTGCGGAGTATGCACAATGTGGGCAGCATTTTCAGAACGGCCGACGCCTTTCTGCTGGAAAGTATTGTATTGTGCGGGTACACGCCGCAACCACCGCACCGCGACATCCATAAAACAGCGCTGGGTGCCACGGAAACCGTGCAATGGCGCTATGCCGCTTCATTGATAGAAGCCGTTGAAGAACTGGTTAAAACCGGCTATAAAGTTTGGGCGATAGAACAGGCGGAAGGCAGCAAAATGCTGAACGAATTTGAACCTGGAGCAGGGGAGAAGCTGGCCCTGATCCTCGGCAATGAAGTGGAAGGTGTTCAGGCTTCCGTATTACCTTTGTGTGAAGGCTGCATTGAAGTGCCGCAGTTGGGCATGAAACATTCCCTTAACGTGTCGGTAACGGCGGGCATCGTGGCATGGGATCTTTTTTCAAAAATCAGGAGCAATGCGTAGTAAGGTCAACAGTTATTTATCCCTCATAAAATTTTCGCATACCATTTTCGCGTTGCCGTTTGCGGTGATTGGCTTTTTTCTGGCAACGGCGGAGCCGGTAAAATTATGGCTCGCCAATGTCTTCAATGCAGATGCGACGCCTTCGTCCTGGCATCTTGAAAGCCCCAAACCTTTGTGGGTCACTTTCCTGCTTATATTGCTTTGTATGGTGTTCGCGCGGAGCGCGGCAATGGCGTTTAACCGCTGGCTGGACAAACATTTCGACGCGAAGAATCCCAGAACGGCCATCCGGGAAATTCCGGCAGGTATTATTTCGGCCAATAGCGCGCTCCTGTTTGTAATTGTGAATTGTATAGGGTTCGTGGTCACCACCTGGTTCATCAACCCGCTTTGCTTTTACCTTTCGTTCGTAGCCTTGTTCGTGATCCTTTTTTACAGTTATACCAAACGCTTCACACCTTTGTGTCACCTGGTGCTGGGGCTGGGGCTGTCTCTGGCGCCCATCGGGGCATACCTGGCGGTAACCGGTGTTTTTCATATTGTTCCGGTATTGTTCTCTTTTGTGGTATTGTGTTGGGTGAGTGGTTTCGATATCATTTATGCTTTGCAGGATGAAGAATTTGACCGTTCGCAGGCACTGCATTCGATTCCGGTATGGCTGGGCAGGAAGAATGCGCTCCGGTTCTCTGAACTGTTGCATGTTGTGGCAGGACTTCTTGTGCTTGTTATCGGATTCATGGGCCATTTCCATATCCTGTACTGGTTGGGCGCCGCGTTGTTCATTGGTATGCTCATTTACCAGCATTCCATTGTTAAACCCGATGATCTTTCCAGGGTGAACATCGCTTTTATGACCGCGAACGGTATTGCAAGCGTGGCTTTCGCTGTTTTTGTAGTGGCCGATATGCTTGTTTTTTAAACTGAAATTATGTCGAGGATACTTTCTATAGATTATGGTGGAAAAAGAACCGGCATTGCGGTTACCGACCCGTTGCGCATCATTGCAACCGGGCTCACCACCATTCCTTCCCAGGAACTGATTCCTTTCCTGAAAAAATATTTCCAGCAGGAACAGGTGGGCCAGATCATCATCGGCGAACCCAAAAACTGGGACGATTCCGATACCCACGCCACACCACTCGTGGAAGCGGCCATTAAAAAGTTGCAGAAAGAATTCCCGCATATTCCCCTCGAAAGGGTGGACGAGCGCTATACTTCAAAGATGGCCGTCCAAACCATGATCGACAGCGGTCTGAAGAAAAAAGCCAGGCGGAACAAAGCGCTGGTGGATGAAATAGCCGCCACCATTTTGTTACAGGAATACATGAACAGGATGTAATCGCTCCGCTTTGAAAAAATCTTACCTTTGCCCATTAAGACTAATCTATGATTTTACCGATCGTTGCTTACGGATTGCCGGTGTTGAGAAAAGTTGCTGACGACATCACAAAAGATTATCCCGGACTTGAAAAACTGATCGCCGACATGTGGGAAACCATGTACGCCAGTAACGGCGTAGGTTTGGCTGCACCCCAGATCAATAAACCCATCCGCCTGTTCGTGGTGGACAGCGCCCAGATTTTTGAAAGCCAGGAAGAAGATGAAAAAGGCGAGTACCCCGATGAACCCGGTATCAGGGAAACGTTCATCAATGCAAAAATCACCGCTTATGAAGGTGATGAATGGGCGTACAGCGAAGGCTGCCTCAGCATCCCCAAAGTAAGGGAAGATGTGTACCGTCCCGCAACAATCACCATGGAATACCTCGATGTAAATTTTCAGCCGCAGGTAAAAACGTTCAACGGCCTTACCGCACGTATTATCCAGCACGAATACGACCACATCGAAGGAAAGTTGTTCATCGACTACCTGAAGCCCTTGAAAAGAAA
>CAMLPA010000553.1 GCA_946481605.1 uncultured Flavihumibacter sp.
CGCCCGCGGTACTCTCCCAACTGGGCTTAAAGGTACAGCATGCCCTGCGGGCCTTCACGGCTGCCGACAGGAAAGTGATCAAACAAACAGCGGAAAACTATCCTACCACCGAGTTCTACAAAACCGATGAGGTTATCACCCAGATCGGGATTGGTGAAGCGCTGATCACTATGCTCAATGAAAAGGGTATCCCCACGCCGCTGGCACATATCATGCTCTCGGCACCCCGGAGCAGGATGGATGTGTTGACCGAAACCGAAATCGACAGTTTGGTGAGCAAATCGAAACTTGCCGCCAAATACAACCAGGTGATCGACTCTGAAAGTGCCTATGAACTGCTCACCGAAAAGCTGAACGAGGCGGCGGAGAAATCTGCGGAAGCGGAAACTGAAAAGAAAACCCCCAAAAGAAAAGCTGAACCCAAAGAAGAGAGCATCTTCGATAACCCAACCGTAAAGCAGGTGGGCAGAACAGCGGCCAGCATCATCACCCGCACGCTGCTGGGCGCGCTGGGTTTGGGCGGCAGAAGTTCTTCTAAAAAAAAGAGCTGGTTCTGAGCATATTTATTTTAACTGTACATAGCCATCCGGTGTAAGGCGTATCAGCAGTTCTGATTCCAGGCGCCGGATGGCGCTTTCAGCAGCACGTTCTCCAAATCGGGCTTCCAGTTTGCTTAGGCATTCCTGCAACAACAACGGTTCCTTCCTCAACTCCGCCATAAGGTATTGCTCCGCTGTGATGGCTGCGGAAGGTTGTTCTTTTTTCTTCGCGATACAGTTGTCGCAGATACCGCATGCCGTAATGGTATCGTCGCCGAAGTAAACCCCGATTGAAACGGCCCTGCAGGTTTGTTTTCCTGTGGTGAACGCGATCATTTCGCTTATCCTTCTCCGGTACACTTCCTTTCTTTCGAAGTGCCGGGCTGCATTCAGCCTGAATTGTTCCACAGACACCCGGTTTTTCAGGAAGAACACCTGCGGCATTTCTGGTGCGGGTTCATACTTCACCACGCCGGCGGTATGCAGGCGTTCCAGTTTTTGCACCAGTTCTTCCACCGGTAGCGCACATAGTTTCGCCAGTTTTTTTTCTTTGATCGTTACCTGGTGGTCGAATATACCTTCATAGTTCCGGAGCAGTGCCAGCATTACTTCGTTCCATTCGGGTTTTGTTTCCTGGACTTCGCGCAGGTAGCTTCTGGTGCAGATGAAACCAAGTTTCGAAGGCCTGCCGGTCTTTTCATTCAGTTGTATCCATCCATCCTGTGCCAGCGCTTGCAGCGCATGCGCTGTTGTTTGCGGCGACAAAGAAAAGCGTTCCGTAAATGCCGCCAGGTCGAAATCATAATACTTTCCTTCTCCACTGCCAGCCGGAATCTGGAGGTAATTGACCAGTGCCCGGTACACTTCGGTGATCGTGGCTTCCGGTGGGTAGCGGATATCGGGCTGTGCTTCCAGGTCGCTGATGTCCTTTGCATTGAACAACAATGCGGCGTAAGCACGTTGCAGGTCCCTACCTGCTCTTCCGGCTTCCTGGTAATAATTCTCCAGGGTATCCGGCACATCATAATGGACCACGATCCGCACATCTGGTTTATCAATGCCCATCCCAAAGGCATTCGTACACACCATGATCCTTATTTTCCCGGCGATCCATTCCTCTTGTTTGGTGCTTCGTTCATCAGCCGTTAGTCCCGCATGGTAAAAATCTGCGGAAACGGACTGCTGCTGTAGCAACAGCGCGATATCTTTTGTACGCTTTCTGCTTTTACAATACACGATACCTGATCCCGGTACTTTGTTCAGGATATGCAACAGTTCCGGCAACTTGGCATAAGTTTCCTTTACGCTATACGACAGGTTAGGCCTGGCGAAAGAGGTTTGAAAAACAGCCTCTTCCCTGAACATCAGTTTCTCACAAATATCTGTCTGCACTTCAGGCGTAGCCGAAGCCGTTAGTGCCAGTATGGGCGCTTCGGGGATCATTTCCCTGATCTCAGCTATCTGGAGGTAAGGCGGCCGGAAATCATATCCCCACTGTGAGATGCAATGCGCCTCATCCACTGCGATCAGCCGAATGGGGAGGGCAGGCAGGTATTCCCTGAACAGTGTGGTGGTCAGTCGTTCGGGGGATACGTACAGAAACTTGCAATTGGATTGAACGGCAAGTTCCAGGGTTTTCACCACTTCCTGGAACTCCATACCACTCACGATCGCAAAAGCCGTGATGCCTCTTTTCCTGAGGTTACTCACCTGGTCCTTCATCAGGGCGATCAGAGGGCTCACCACAAGGCATAATCCATCCATTGCCATGGCCGGCACCTGGAAGCAGATGGATTTTCCACCGCCTGTGGGCAGGAGGGCAAGCGCATCTCCACCGTCCAGTATATGGCGGATAATGGCTTCCTGTTGTGGGCGGAAGGTATCGTAACCCCAGTGCTTTTTAAGTATCTCGTGGATGTCGGGAAGAGGCATCGGGATCAAAATTAGGGTATTTGTTTTGGGATTGCAGACAGTGTTTTCACGGAAGGAAGGGCGTTTTTTCACGGTGTTTATTTTTCACGCGAAGACGCAAGGGGGCAAGGGACGCAAAGAGCGGTTGGAGGTGTGGCAGAGAGGGAGATTTGGCTGAACTGCTTTATGATTTTTTTATTTCACGCGATTGCTTCGTGCCTCGCAACGCGTTGACGCAATGGGCTGTTTTATGCGGGAAGGCCGGTTTTATTGGATATGATTCTTATGAGATGAATCTAAGGTATAACAATGGCAATGAGAATCGAACAAATACAAACCGTTTCTATTTATCATAAAAGAGGCTGAATTCTACTTCTATTCTTCTCTTTTTTATTCATGCAAAAAAAAGAATAGATAAGAACAGAAATCAACCAACAGCAAATTAAATCAGGGTCTAACGTCGCGTCTTTGCGCCTTTGCGAGAAATACCCCCACATCCTAACTTCCAACCATAAACCGCGTGAAAACAAACAACGCTTTGCGTCCTTGCTCCCTTGCGTCTTCGCGTGAAAATTTATAATAAACTCCCGCCTGAAACCCTACCTCCTGCTCGCAATCAGCAAATTCAGATCAGTATACTTCAAC
>CAMLPA010000554.1 GCA_946481605.1 uncultured Flavihumibacter sp.
TTCTACAGCGACAAAGGCGTACCCATCAATGAAGATAAAACCTGGAACTACGCCGATCGTTATACGCTCAGGACCGCTGTAAGCGCGGAAAAGAACCATGTGCAGGAAGGCTATACCACTGTAGGACTCCATTTCAACAGGGAACCGCGCTTCTATGCCAATCTCGGCTTCGACGGCGGATTATGGTACATGCAGAATGGCACCTGGAAAGTACAGGCCAGGTCGGGACAATCGCAATCCAGGAAAGCCGCATTCGGTTACTCCATTACCGGTTATTTCCCGAAAAAACTCGCCAACTGGAAGTTCGTGATACAATCGGGACAGGGTATTGCCATAGAACGTTATGCCTGGCCCATCATCCGCCTTGCGGACCTTTACCTGATGTACGCCGAAGCGCTGAATGAATCGGCCGGACCAACTGCCGAAGCCTATTTCTACATCAACGAAGTACGCAAACGTGGCGGATTGAAAACTGTGGAGGAATCATGGACGCAGTATTCTTCCAATCCCACCAAATACACCACCAAAGAAGGGCTGCGCGCCATCATTCACCAGGAAAGAACCGTAGAACTGGCCTTTGAGGGAACACGTTTCTGGGACCTCCGCAGGTGGAAAAAAGCCGCGGAAGTATTAAACGCGCAAGTATATGGATGGGATATTGAACAGGAAGACGCAACAGCTTACTACAGGAAAAAACTGTTGTTCAACCAGCGTTTCACCGCGCCAAGAGATTATTTCTGGCCCATCCGTGAGTACAACCTGATCGTTAACCCCAACCTGGTTCAAAACCCCGGATGGTAATCTTCAAAATACTGAAATATGAAAAAGATATTTTTAGTGAATATACTCGTCATCTTACTGGCCGCGGCCTGCACCAAAGAAGATGATCGCCGACCCATAGAATCCGGTACAGGAAAGCCGGATAAGGTTTTCAATGTTGCTTATGAAAGTATGCCCGGAGCAGTGAAACTTACCTACTCGCTTCCCGCCAACAAAGACCTGTTGTATGTATTGGCAAGTTATACCGACAAGTATGGTAAGGAAGTGAATAAAAAAGCTTCCTATTATACCAATACGCTCACGGTGGAAGGTTTCGCCGATACGGCGACCTATGCGCTGAAACTATATGCAGTAAACAGGGCTGAAAATAAATCGGAGCCGGTGGAAATCGCCGTAAAAGCAGAAGCGCCGCCTATTTATGAGGTGTACAAATCGCTTGTGTTGCAGGAGGATTTCGGCGGCGTGAACATCCGCTTTTTAAATCCTACTGAAGCTGACCTTGCTATTGTGGTATGTTACAAGGATTCTACCGGTGTATTCAGTTTGTACGAAACATTCTATTCAAAACTGAAAGAAGGCAACTTCACTTCCCGGGGTTTCGCCTCCGAGCCAACGGAGTTCGCCGTGTACATCCGCGACAGGTGGGACAACCGCACCGATACAAGTTTCGCTTCCCTCACGCCTATCTTTGAAAGGGAGTTGGACAAATCAAAATTCCGCTCCGTGATTCTTCCCGGTGATGTGCCCGATGGATGGGGATTGCCGATTCAGAACTTGTGGAACGGCGTGATCAGCGCTGAAGGCAACATGTGGCACTCCGCCGATGCGCCGATGCCCATGCACATCACTTTCGACCTCGGTGTAACGGCGAAGCTCAGTCGCTTTACAGCCTGGCAGCGCCAGGGAGTATGGATATACAACCACGGCAATCCTAAAAATTATGAAGTGTGGGGTTCAGTGGCGCCGCCATCCGACGGCAGTTGGAACAACTGGGTGAAACTCACTACCTGTACTTCTGTGAAGCCTTCCGGTCAGCCCACCGGCATGAACTCCACAGAAGACGTTGCCGCCGCGGCAAGAGGAGAGGAGTTCAACGTGCCACTGTCCGCGCCGGCAGTGCGTTACATCCGCATCCGCGTATTGGATACCTGGATCGGTAAGGGAGGACAGGCTGCCCATATTTCCGAAATGACATTCTTCGGTAACGACAAATAACTTTTAAAGCAGGACCAAATGAAAAAGATATTCTATACTTTCCTGGTGGTGGCTACGGCACTCGCAGCCTGCACAAAAATGGATGCGTACAGGGAAGATTTTACCGATGGTAAAGAGATATTGTACACCGGTAAAGCCGACTCAGTAAAGTTGTTTCCCGGCCGGAACCGCGTGATGCTGCAATGGATACACGCCGCTGACCCAAAAGTGGTGAGCGCGAAAGTGTATTGGAACAACAGGAGCGATTCCACTGTGACTACCATCAAACGCACTGCTGGTGTGGATACCGTGCAACTGATGATCAACAGCCTTCCTGAAGGGAACTACAACTTTGAAATATTCACCTTCGATGCCGACAACAACCGCTCCGTGGTGGTACAGAAAAGTGGTACGGTGTATGGCGATACATACCAGCAAACCCTGCTGAACCGCCTGGTGAAAAGTACGGATATGAAAGCAGGTTATGCCGAAGTGCAGTGGTACAGGGCCGACCAGGATGCGTTGTTCACAGAAGTCAATTTTCAAAATGCAAGCGGTGCCCAGCAGTCTGTGCGCGTTTTGCCCACTGAGGATATGACAAAACTGGCCGATTATAAAGCAGGCACCAGGTTCTCCTTCAGAACCGCGTTCAGGCCGGATTCCCTCGCACTGGATACCTTCTATACCACAGCCGACTTTAAAGGTGTAACGGCAGAAGTAACTGCCACATACCTGAAAAATGCCGGGTTCCCCTTCCGTGCCGCTTCCATGGCCAACGGACGGTTCGGCACACTCGCCGACTGGACCACCAACGCCGCCGCGAAAAATATTTCCGGACATGGTGGATTCGATAATTATCCCGGATACGGTACCATGGCCTTTGAATATTGGGGTACACCGGCCATCAACAACGGAAAAATATTCCAGACGGTTACTTTACCCGCAGGAAAATACAGCGTTCAACTTACGGTAGAAAGTATTGCTTACCCACTGCCCGCTACCTACCTGGTGGCAGCCGAGGGAAATGATTTGCCCGACGCGGCGAATTATGCCACGGCCTTAGGTTTTGCAAAAATTACCGACGGTTCGCTCAACAACAAAACCATTGAGGCGGGCTTCA
>CAMLPA010000555.1 GCA_946481605.1 uncultured Flavihumibacter sp.
CAGTAACCGACCTTCCCGCCATAAAACAGCCACACCTTTGGAGTACGGATGATCCTTATTTGTACAGGCTGGAATCTGTTATACAAACGGAGCAGGGGGAAATCCTTGATATGCTTTCTGCACCTGTCGGTTTCCGTTGGTTCCGTTTCGATGCAGCGCAAGGCTTCTTCCTGAACGGGAAGCCGTTGAAGTTAATAGGAACCAGCAGACACCAGGATTACGCGGCAATGGGCAACGCGGTTCCGGCAGCGCTGACGCGTAAAGATGTGGCGTTGCTCAAAGCAATGGGCGGCAACTTTTTACGTGTGGCACATTATCCGCAACATTCAGCCATACTGGAAACCTGCGACCGGCTGGGCATTTTAGCTTCGGTTGAAATTCCTATTGTGAATGAAATAAGCGAAACAGAAGCGTTCAGCAACAATTCGCTACAGATGCTGAAGGAGATGATGGCGCAAAACACCAATCACCCCAGCGTGATTATCTGGACTTATATGAACGAAGTATTGTTGAAGCCCAGGTTCAGCAATGATACCACGCGAAAAAAAATATACTTCTCCCATATTACACAACTCGCAAAAAAACTGGACAGCACGCTCCGCAAGGATGATCCCTATCGCTACACTATGCTGGCCCACCATGGTGATTTTGATGGGTACAAAAGAATCGGACTAACAGAAATTCCGATGTTGGTAGGCTGGAACCTTTATTCCGGCTGGTATGGCGGTAACCTTACGGCTTTCCCCGCCTTTCTGGAGAAGCATAGGAGAGAATTGCCCGACAAACCCTTACTGGTAACCGAATATGGCGCTGATGCGGATCCGCGCATCCGGAGCCTGGAACCCGTTCGTTTCGATAAAAGCGTGGAATATACCACCGCTTTCCACCAGTATTACCTGCGCGAAATGAGGAAACGCCCATTCATGGCCGCAGCCATGATCTGGAACCTGGCCGATTTCAATTCAGAAACACGCGCAGAGACCATGCCGCACATCAACAACAAAGGATTGTTGCAATTGGACCGCACGCCGAAAGATCCTTATTTCTTTTACAAAGCGGCCCTGGAAAAACAACCCTATGTAAAGATCATGTCGGGGACATGGCAATACAGAACAGGGGTTACCGACAGTGCATCTTCTGTTAGCACCCAGCCCGTAGCAGTGGCGAGCAACCTGGATTCCCTCGAATTGGTTTGGAACGGAAAAAAGATGGGTAAAAAGAAAGTGACAGATTTCACCTGCTCCTGGAATGTGCCTTTCCATAATGGTACGAACGAAGTAATGGTTTATGGTGAAACAAACGGGAAATACTTCAGCGACCAGGAACGGCTCGTGTTCAACGCGGTTCCCTTCCATTTAAAAAATACGGCGCTGCCTTTTAGTGAAGTGAACATTTTATTGGGCGGTAACCGATACTATATTGATGCGACCAATAAAACCAACTGGGTTCCCGCGAAGCCTTATGCTAAAGGCAGCTTTGGTTACATTGGCGGAACACCTTACAAGATGCCTGGTAATACCCGTCTGCCTTATGGAACAGATAAAAATATTCTGGGTACGGAAGATGATCCCATTTACCAGACCCAGTTAACGGGCATCCGTTCGTTCCGGTTGGATGTACCCCCCGGCAGGTACGAACTCGAACTTCATTTTGCAGAACTGGCAAGCGCTCAGGCGCCTGCTCTTGTTTATAACCTTGGCGGATCTCCGGCTGTGGAGCCTGGTATGCCACGTGTATTTGATGTATTGATTAATAACGCGGTCTTTCTCCAGGCCCTAGATATAGCGGCGGAAGCTGGGATTGGCGCGGCCCTTGTTAAAAAGACCATTTGTGAGGTGCGCGGAGCGGAAGGTATACACATTGTATTCCGTGCGCTGAAAGGCGATCCCGTACTTAATGCCCTCCGGGTCACAAAATTATATTGATGAAGAGATTGCTTTGCCTGTTGTTCTTATTGCCATGTTGCGCTTTCCTGCAAGCGCAGGTTTCCACCCGATTGAATTCGGGCTGGGAATTTCTCCGGCAGGACCTGGGCGGCATCTGGGAAGCCGTTCGTCCCGTTGTTAAAGGCAACCCCGAAAGTGTGCCGTTGTGGAAAAATGTTCAGTTGCCGCATTGTTCTTCCGAAGGAAATGAAGTAGACCCGGACAACAATTATTACCAGGGACCGGCATGGTACAGAACACAAATTTCCATCAGTAATCCCTATGCGAAGGGGAGAACATTGCTGCATTTTGAAGGCGCGGGACAAAAGACAGAAGTATATGTTTACACCACAAAAGTGGGCGCACATGTTGGCGGATACGATGAATTTATAGTCGATATTACCGATGCGGTGAAGGAATTTTCTTCCACGGAAATATGCCGGAAGCAGTTTGGCGGGAAAATTCCGGTAAGCATCCGCACAGACAATTCCCGTGACCTGGAAATGATTCCCTCCTCCATGTCGGATTTTATGGTGTACGGTGGTATTTACAGGTATTTGAACCTGGTGTATGTACCAGAAGTTTCGATAGAAAAAATTTTCTCAAAACCCGGTTTAGATACCAAATTGAAAAATGGGATTTTACAGATTGAAGGTCGATTGTATGCACCGGGCATTTCCGGAAATGTCGATGCGGAAGTTAAATTAATTTCCCCTGAAGGAAAGATCGTTCAGCAACAATCACTAAAAATGCCCGTAAAAGCCGGAAAGCTGGAACTCGCCAATTTCACGGTAACAAAACCTATGCTTTGGAGCACAGATGCACCGGTGTTGTATGAAGTGGAATTTTCGGTTGTGTATAACGGAGATAAGCACACGCTAAAAGAAAAGATCGGTTTCCGGAAACCGGAATTCGTGCCGAAGGGGCCTTTCCTCCTGAATGGAAAAAGATTGTTGCTGCGCGGCACACACCGGCACGAAGATGGCGCCGGTGTTGGCGCGGCCCTCACGGAAGAAATGATGCGAAAGGAAATGTTGCTGATGAAAGAAATGGGCGTGAACTTCATCCGCCTGGGCCATTACCAGCAATCGCGGATCGTACTGGATCTTTGCGATAGCCTGGGCATATTGGTCTGGGAAGAAATTCCCTGGTGCCGCGGCGGTTTGGG
>CAMLPA010000556.1 GCA_946481605.1 uncultured Flavihumibacter sp.
CTGTTGAGGAGAATATCCATCCGGTTGGCGGCCTGCAGGTCCAAAGCGGAGTCGGTGTAAGGCAGCACTTCGGAGCAGGAAAAACTCGTACCAATATGCGCTTTTTTAACGGTGTCGCGCAGTATTCTTCCACCATCGGCCTGTGCCAGAGCCGCATGGTGCACGGCGGGCAGGAAATTAGACAAACCCGTTTTACCCGGCGCGTGTTTGCCCAGCATATAACCAAGCGATGTAAAGCCCATCGGTTCGTTGAGTACGATCCAATGTTTTACCCTGTCGCCGAATTCTTCCGCGCAAAGCGTGGCGAACCTGTTGAACCAGCGGTTGATGAGGTGGCTCGTCCAGCCTCCCTGTTTTTCCAATGCCTGCGGTAAATCCCAGTGGTACAGGGTGATCCAGGGTTCTATGCCCAATGCCAGGCACTCATCAATCATGTTATGGTAGAATTGCAGTCCTTCTTTATTGACCTTCCCGGTCCCTTCCGGCAGTATGCGCGACCAGGATATGGAGAAACGGAATACTTTAAACCCCAGTGCTTTCACCAGCATCAGATCGTCTTTATAACGGTGGTAAAAATCGCAGGCGATGGTGGGCTTGTGTCCGTTTTTTATCTTGCCCTGTCGCCGTGAAAAAACATCCCAGATAGAGGGTCCTCTACCATCCTGGTTCCAGGCGCCTTCGTTTTGTGCGGCGGCCACGGCTACGCCCCATTTGAAATCAGGGCCAAAATCGCGGGCTTTCAGTGAAAATGATGTTGTATCCAACAATGAAATTTTCAGCAAGTTGCGAAGCCCGGCGTTAAGGGAATATTATCCTTTCATTAATTCTGGCAAAGCAGCAAATTGAGCGGGGTTGAGCCATTGAATGGACGGGTCGCGACGGAACCAGGTCAGTTGCCGTTTCGCATAGTGCCGGGTGTTTTGTTTGATCATTTCCACAGCCTTTACAAGTGTACACTGACCATCAAAATACTCGAACAACTCGCGGTAACCTACTGTCTGCAATGCGTTCAGGTGTTTGAAAGGGATCAGTTGCCTGACTTCTTCCTCCAATCCTGCTTCCATCATGGCATCCACACGGCTGTTTATGCGGTCGTACAGTATTTCCCTCGGAAGATCGATCGCGAATTTCCTGATGGAGAAAGGACGTTCGCGCGGTTGGGACCGCTGAAAAGAACGGATGGATCTGCCCGTGGCACGTACTACTTCCAGCGCGCGCATTACACGGTGCGGGTTCTGGATTTCTCCGGAAGCGAAATAATCGGGATCTTCTTCCTGGAGTTTTTCGATTAAAACGGGAAGCCCTTCTTCCGTAAAGAGACTGCGCACTTCGCGCTGCACCTGTTCAGGAATGGGAGGAATATCATCCAGTCCGTCTGTAAATGCTTTGAGGTACAGGCCGGTTCCTCCGGTCACCACAAGATGGTCAGCTTTTGAAAAAACCTTTTCTGCCGTATCAAGGGCTATACGTTCATAAGCGGCGGCATTCAGCTCATCTGCTATACTGTGAGAAGCAATGAAGTGATGTGGAACAGCAGCAAGTTCATCCGATGAAGGCCTCGCCACGCCAATGTTCATTTCCCTGTAACATTGCCTGGAATCGGCCGATAGGATTTCTGTTCCCAGCGCCTGGGCCACAGCAATGGCCAGCGCAGTTTTGCCCGATGCAGTGGGGCCGGCAATTATGATCGCGGTTTTAGACAATTTTGAATGTTGAATGCTAAATTTTGAATTGAGGTGAAAGAGGTATCCTGAAATCTATTGAAGATGAATCCCAGGAATACGAAGCTGAACATCCACCATCAAAATCCAATATTCAAAAATTCAGCATTAAAAATCAGACTCATTCTCTTCACCTTCTCCATGACCTCCATCTTCATCATTATCAGTATCACCATTATCTTCGCCTTCTTCCCCAAATCCATCTCTTTCTTTGCCGAGGTCATATTTCTCTTCTACGTCCACGAATTTATCGCCAAGCAGACTCTTGGTGCCGTACTGGCTGGGGGGAATCCCTTCTGTACGGGTAATAGCGGGGTATTCGAGCCGGGGGTTTTCTTCCTTCGACACGTTGATCAGTTCCACGAGGAAAGTCCAGTTCTTCGCGAAATCATATACGTAAATGAATTTCTGGTTGGGGTCACGGATCTCGGAGCCGATGGTGGTTTCGTCCATCAGCAGCGGATCGGCCTTGTATTCCTTATCGTATTTTTCCAGCGATATTTCGCGGCCACGTTGCCAGTTGTCGTTACTTCTGTAAAATGTGGCAGCATGTTTTGAGTCGAACTCGTATGACTTGAGGATCATCTGGTGCAATTCCCGGAACGACTGTGTATGTTTGATCACGATATCCCGGTAAATACTATCATCTTCTTCGAAATATGCCCTGAATTTAAGTACAGCCATGAGTGTTATTATGGGTCAAATATAGAAAAAACGTGCCAGTTGAAAACGTCACGGGTTATTGACAGGATGAAGGCCCATTTCCGCTGCTTTTTCAAACATATAGCGTTGCGCGGCGGCGAGGTTGTTCTCGATTTCTCCATCCAGGATGGCTTCCCGGATGAGGTTTTTCAGGTCGCCTACCTGCCTGCATGGCGACAATCCGAAAGTTTCCATAATCATCTCGCCAGTGATGGGCGGTTGCCAGTTCCTGATTTTATCGCTTTCCTCCACTTCTCTGAGGCGCACACGCACCATTTCAAAATTTTCGAGGTAACGGCGCACTTTCTGGCGGTTCTTGGAAGTAATGTCCGCTTCACACAACATCATCAGCGCTTCGAGGTCGTCTCCGGCATCAAACAGCAGCCTGCGTATAGCCGAATCAGTGATGTTCTCTTTTGTAAGACTGATAGGCCTGAGGTGGAGTTCCACCAGTTTACGCACAAAACGCATGGCTTCGTGCTGCGGCAGTTTCAGTTTCGCGAAAATCCGCGGCACCATTTTCCCACCTACCACTTCGTGGCCGTGAAAGGTCCAGCCATGGCCCTCTTCAAACCTTTTGGTGGCAGGCTTCCCGATGTCGTGCAACAAAGCGGCCCAACGCAGCCAGAGGTTCTTCGTGTTTTGTGAAATATTATCGATCACCTG
>CAMLPA010000557.1 GCA_946481605.1 uncultured Flavihumibacter sp.
GCTGAAGTGGAACGCTGGCGCATTGAAAAAAGACTGGAAACCCGGTATTGTGATGTGCTGATCGAAAATATAGATGCCGCCATCGATCGTGCTTTGGAAGCGAAGAATACAGGCGAAGCGCTTTCAATAGGTGTGTTGTGCAATGCCGTTGATCTCCTTCGTGGGCTCCGTGAAAGAAATATTGTTCCCGATGTACTCACCGATCAGACTTCGGCACATGATCCGCTGGTGGGCTATATTCCGCATGGCATGAGCCTGGAAGAAGCAAACAGGTTGCGGTCTGATAATAAAACCGCTTACCTGGAAGCCGCTTACATCAGTATGAAAGAACATGTTGAACTGATGTTGGCGCTGCAAGATGAAGGCGCTATTACGTTCGATTACGGCAACAACCTTCGTGCCCGCGCGCAGGAAAAAGGCCTGAAGAACGCTTTCGGATTTCCTGGTTTCGTTCCCGCATACATAAGGCCGTTATTTTGCGAAGGCAAAGGGCCGTTCCGTTGGGCGGCACTAAGCGGTGATCCGGAAGATATCGCCGTTACCGATAAGGTAATTGCGGAACTCTTTCCACAAAATGAATCACTGCAACGCTGGTTGAAACTGGCCAAAGAAAAAATCGCTTTCCAGGGATTGCCCGCCCGTATCTGCTGGCTCGGACAAGGCGAAAGGGAAAAAGCCGGCCTCGCCTTCAATGAACTGGTGCGCTCGGGTAAAGTGAAGGCCCCCATCGTGATCGGAAGGGATCACCTGGATACCGGATCCGTCGCTTCGCCCAACCGGGAAACGGAAGCCATGAAAGATGGCTCTGATGCCGTGGCCGACTGGCCCATCCTGAATGCGCTCGTGAATACTGCTGGCGGCGCATCCTGGGTGAGTCTGCACCATGGCGGCGGCGTAGGCATGGGCTACAGTATTCATGCAGGAATGGTGATTGTTGCTGATGGTACTGATGCCGCTGATAAAAGATTGTCGAGGGTGTTGAGGAATGATCCGGCCATTGGGGTGATCAGGCATTTCGATGCCGGTTACGAGCTGGCGGAACAAACAGCCAAAGCGCATAAACTCGATCTGGACAGCCGTTTTTAATGTTCTTTTAATCTGAGTTTCACCAGGTTTTAATCTGCCCCGGGCATATTTGATGCATTCTCCCACGGGTATGGAAATTGCCATACCCTTTCTATCACCTCATCAAATACCCTATACTATGAGCAGATTGATCATAATTTCAAACAGGCTTCCTTATTCCCTTGAAAAAGAAGGAGATAAGGTGGGTCTGAGGCAAAGTTCCGGTGGATTGGTATCGGCTATTAAAAGTTATATTGAACAAGGGCAGGAGGGATGTGAGTTCTCCGAAAAAATCTGGGCCGGTGTGGCCGATTTTTCTCCTGAAGAATGGGAAGAAATAAGGAAAAACGAGGATGCCCAGGATTTTTCCATTTTACCATTGTTCACCGATGAGCAATTATACACCGATTACTATAATGGGTTCTCCAATTCTGTACTTTGGCCGCTGTTCCATTATTTCCCTTCATTGGCGGTTTATAAGAGAGAATATTTCGATGCCTATGTAAAGGTGAACCGCCAGTTCGCCGATGCGTTAATCCCCATGTTACAGCCCGGCGATGTGATCTGGGTGCACGATTACCAACTGATGTTGTTGCCACAGATGCTCCGGCTCGAAATACCAGATGCAACCATCGGTTTCTTCCTACATATTCCTTTTCCTTCTTACGAATTGTTACGCCTGCTGCCTTCGGAATGGAAGGATGCCTTACTGAAGGGCTTGCTGGGTGCCGATCTCGTAGGTTTCCATACATTCGATTATGTGCAGCATTTTATTCATTCCGTAAAAATGCTCCTGCGCATCGACAACAACTACAATACACTCACTTATCAGCACCGGCTCGTAAAAGCAGAC
Organism: uncultured Flavihumibacter sp.; assembly: GCA_946481605.1. The sequence goes on from CAMLPA010000557.1 coordinate 1,919, forward strand.
CTCTTCCCGATAGGCATCGACTTCAATAAATTTCACGATGCCACCAATAACCATGAAGTATTGGAGATCAGGAATGGGATCAAAAAGAATTTCTACGAAAAGAAAATCATTTTCTCCGTAGACCGTCTCGATTACACGAAGGGTTTGATGTACCGTTTGCAGGGATTTGAGAAATTTCTTGAAATGTTCCCGGAATGGAGGGAGAATGTTGTTTTTATTCTGAATGTGGTGCCTTCCCGCGATAGTATTGAAACTTACAACGAAATGAAGCGCCGTATTGAGGAAAAAGTAAGTACCATCAATGGTATTTATTCCAACCTTAGTTGGCAGCCGGTTATATACCGTTACAACCACTTACCTTTTGATGACCTCTGTGCCTTGTACCAGGCCGCTGATGTGGCGTTGATTACGCCGCTCCGCGATGGAATGAACCTGGTGGCGAAGGAGTTCGTGGCCAGTTGCAATGCCCACCGTGGCGTATTGGTATTGAGTGAACTTGCCGGTGCTGCAAGCGAACTGAGTGAGGCGCTGCATGTGAATCCGACGGATGTGGAAGATGTGGCCGCCACCATCAACAGAGCGCTTACCATGCCCGTGGCTGAACAAAGGAACCGCATCCTGCTGATGCAAAAAAGACTGATGGATTATAATGTAACCAGATGGGTAAATGATTTTATGGACCAACTTAAAGCGGTGAAAAAAGAACAAAATAAGATCGGCGTAAAACTATTGGACGACCGCATAACAGGTATGCTCAAGCAACGTTATGCCAGTGCGCAGAAAAGAGCCATTCTCCTCGATTACGATGGAACACTGGCTCCCTTTACGAAACTTCCAGGTGATGCGCGTCCCGAATCGGGGGTGATTACACTGCTTAAAAGCCTTGCGGAAGATGCGAAGAATGAAGTAGCGATCATCAGTGGAAGAGATGCGGCCACACTTGACCAATGGCTTGGTCACCTGCCCATTACCCTCGTGGCTGAACACGGCGCACAGATCAGGAAGAAAGGCGGAGAATGGGTTTCTACCACGAGCATTCCGGATGCGTGGAAAGAAGAAATCAGGCCTTTGCTCCAGGTGTTCGTTACCAGGTGCGCCGGATCTTTTATTGAAGAAAAGAAAAACACCCTCGCCTGGCATTACCGCAATACCATGCCTGAATT
>CAMLPA010000558.1 GCA_946481605.1 uncultured Flavihumibacter sp.
GGCGGAGGTCGCGGGTTCGAGTCCCGTCCGGTCCGCAGGAAGCGTCTCAGATGAGGCGCTTTTTTTGTTTCCGAATATTGCCGGAATAGTCGCAAAAACAAAGGATCAAGAGAACAAGGGAAATTATTGGGAAATAGCATTTCAGGTGAACTGTAAATACCGGTTTGTATCATAATTTATTTCCTTCTATAGAAGCTCTTTTAGAGCGCATATTATATAAGGTTTGCTTTTACATTGCATTTCTTTTAAAAGCAAACTATACTTCGCTTTTAAATGTATTTTAAATTCAAAGCATTATCTTTACATTCAAAAGCGAAGGATAATGCGCAATTCAATACATAAATTAGGGGAAAAAATAAAGGAACGAAGGGAAATCCTGCACCTCCTGCAATCCCAACTTGCTGACCTATCCGGCATCAGCGTGCGCACGATCCAACTGATAGAGCAGGGAAAAGCCAATCCATCACTGGAAACGCTCCTTAAACTAAGTGATCCGCTTGGCCTGAACCTCGAACTTCTGCTAAAACAACCCGTTGCAAAATCTAACATCAAATAACCATGAGCGCGGCAGCGGTTTTATACAACGAGCAACTAGCGGGCACCCTATCCCGATCGGCAGGAAAGTACAGGTTTGTTTACGACAAAACATACCTGACAACGCCCGGTAGCCGCCCGGTAAGTTTAACCTTACCACTCCGCGATTCACCTTACGAAAGTGAGGTATTGTTCCCTGCATTCGTCAACAGGTTAAGCGAAGGCGCCAACAAAGCGCTGCAATGCCGGTTGCTGAAGATTGATGAAAATGATTATTTCGGCCTGTTACTCGCAACAGCAGGAAGCGATAGTATCGGACCACTTACCATAAAACAGCTTGATGAGCCTGCCAGCGATTAAATATTGTCCATCCACATTACAGTCAGGTTTTTCCGGCTACAGTCCGGCCGCGCAACAAATGCTGTTTGGCAGCCGCGCCAAAAAGGTATCCCCTATACTGCCATTTGATCCTCCGGGGAAGAACAGCGAACAAACCCGCGCATACAATGAGAAAAGAAAAAGCATCAGCATCAGCGGAGTTCAGGAAAAGTACAGTCTGAAACTTACCAGAAACCAACTTACCCTAACCGATACGGCAGGCACACATATTTTAAAACCTGTACCTGCCGAAAGGCTTGACCGGATAACCGATCTGCCAGCGAACGAGCATGTAAGCATGCAAATGGCCAGACAGGTTTTCGGCATAAGAACAGCAGCCTGTGGTATGCTCTTTTTTCAAGATGGTTCACCTGGTTACATTACCAGGCGTTTTGATTATAAGCCCGATGGCAGCGGCAAATACCAGGTGGAAGATTTCGCGGCATTATTGGCAAAATCACCTGAAAATGAAGGAGACAATTTCAAATACAATGCCTCCTACCTGGATATCGCGGAAATGATCCATCAATATGTTGCCGCTGCACCCGTAGTATTGCTGGAGTTTTTCAGGCTGGTTGTATTCAACTACCTCATCGGCAACGGAGATGCACACCTCAAGAATTTCTCACTCATGGAAACCGAGCATGGAGACTACACGCTTTCGCCAGCGTACGATCTGCTTTGCACAGCCCTGCATCTCGATGATGGCAGACTGGCTTTGCACGACGGGCTCTATCCAGGAGATTTTGAAGAAGCATCTTACCGCAGCTATGGCACCTATACCCGAAATTCATTTATGGTATTTGCTGAAAAAGCAGGGATAAATACTGAACTGGCAGGAAAGGCCATGGATGAAATGATAAACAATATTAACCAGGCCATAGCATTGTTGGAAAGAAGTTTTTTAAGTGATGATGCCAAACTGGCTTACAAAGGGATAATGAGAGAGCGTCAGCGTAGTTTACAATTAAAATAGCCTTAACCTTTTACACCATGCAATCCCTTCTTCAACATCTCTCCACCATACACCGGCTTTCAGATGCCGCACAACAGGACCTGGAAGAAGCTTTCCTGCCTTTAACCCTCACCAAAAACACCTTCCTGATCGAAGAAGGAAAAATTTGCCGTCAACTGTATTTTCTGGAGCAGGGCTGCATCAGGGGCTATTATCTTTCTGATGGAAAAGAGATCACACATTGGTTCGGCTTCGAAAATGATTTCGTGACCTCTTTCCACAGTTTCAGTACACAACAACCGGCCACCGAACATATTCAACTGCTGGAAGGGGCGCTGCTCTGGAGCATTTCAAGAGAAAAACTCCTGCAATTGTGTGAAAGGCACCATGATATTGAAAGGTTGCTCCGGATGGCTTATGAAAAATATTATATCCGCCTGGAAGAACGATTTTTAAAATCACAGTTCCGCACAGCCGCTGAAAGGTATGCGCTGCTGCTGGAACAATCGCCACATATTGTGGAACGTGTGCCGCTGGGCCATATCGCTTCCTACCTGGGCATTTCACAGGAAACACTGAGCAGGGTACGCGCAAAGCTTTAACAAATCCTCCCTGCTTTTTTGACTGTTGTCAAAAATGGAACGAAGCGCGGAAAATAGATTTGCTCCATAAAATTTTAAATATGGAAAAGCAAACCCCACTCCCACCCTCACCCGCATTTATCGCCGCTTCATGGATCGCACTGCTCGCCGGAATGATCGCCTACAATATCGGCTTATGGAACGCTGATATGGAACTCAATGAAAAAGGCTACTACTTCACCGTACTCCTTTTCGGACTGTTCTCCGCCATATCCGTTCAGAAAGCCGTGCGCGACCAAATGGAAGGCATTCCCGTTACCAACCTTTATTACGGCATCGCCTGGTTCACCACCATCGTATCCATCCTGCTGCTCACCATCGGCTTATGGAACGCAGACCTCACAAAAAGCGAAAAAGGATTTTACGGCATGTCGTTCACCCTCAGCATGTTCGCCGCTATCGCCGTTCAAAAGAATACACGCGATATGAAAGGCACCATCAAAAACAACCCGGCGGCAGAACCGGAGGGAGGAAAATAATTTCTCCCTCCCCTTGCAAATTCCGATTCTTCTATTAACTTTGTTTTCCAAAGTACTTTCAAATGAAAGATGACCAGGATTACATCCGGG
>CAMLPA010000559.1 GCA_946481605.1 uncultured Flavihumibacter sp.
TCCAGGTGAGCGGCTGGTACACAAAATCAATGGCGGAAGAATCTACTTTGGGCATACCTGAAAAACCCAATGAAAAATGTCCCGCTTTCCGTGCCACCATTTCCATTTCAAAAACGGGGGCATTCTGCCCTGCAACAAATTTTACGGTAAGGGAAACATGGGCCGGAGCCGCATCTTTAAAGGTAAACACCAATTCATTCGAACTGATTTTGTAAGCACGCGCCACTAGCGGCGTATTACCCAAAGAATGTATATCCTGCACCGTGGCTCCGTTACGCCTCCATGCTACCACACCGGGCTGCCCGTCCATGGAAGCACTGGTCATTTCAGGCGTTGTATTGCTGTAAACCAGGTTCAGCGCCGGGGTTACAATTCGCTGAAGGTTCGATGCTTTATGCGTTACAATAAACCCTGGCGACTTCTTAAAACCGTGCACAGGTTGCACTTTATAATGCGCGTTCTCAATACTTCCCTGACCCATCCCAAAGGCAGGCAGCAAAAGCAATACACTGCGGAACAACACACGACCAACGCAGTGTTTCTTTGAAATCAATTGCTCTCTTATAACAGTTCCAATCAGCATGATAAACACATTAATTTTTCAGTACTTCTATTTCAACCAGCAACATCCCGTACGCATCCAGGTCCACGGGCAACGAGAGCCCGTTTTTACCGGAAGTAACGGTATAAGAACGGGTATTGATCCGGTTCAACAACTGTGCTTCCTGCGTTGTAAAATCCTTTTCGTAACGATCAGCGCCACGGGTAAGCGGCAATGTCTGGTATTCATCGCGGGACAGCACGCGGAGCATGGCACTGTCTTCAGGCGTGCTGAACCATTGGGTTACCTTCAGTTCCTTGTTCCTGAAACGGGCAGGAATATCTTTCAGCACCAGTTCAATATTTTTATACGAAAGCGGTGTTGCCTGGCTGTAGAAAATGGATGGCGATGCGGCGTACAGCAAAACACTGATGCGCTCCGCCGCCCTGGTAGCCGTGGCGTGCAATCCATACCCCTGTGCGTCAACAGGCGTAGCCTTTACGGGTATCTTTTCGTCTCCCAGTTTATTCCGCAGCAACATACCTTTCGCATACGTGGAAAGGATTTGTTGTTTTCCGTAGGTGAGTAATGCGAAATGCCAGCCCGCGCCACTGATGGGAATCCAGTTGCCGGGCATCTCTTCGTAATAATGGTGAATGGCAGCGCTGAAGTTGGCCATAGCGGCTTCTTTGCGCATAGCGCCCCGAAGGTCGCTCAGGTCTTCAATGGTGGACGGCTCTGCCAGTCCCATCTCATCGATGATAACAGGAAGTTGGGGGTCAAGGCCATACTTTTTCAGCAACAACTGAAGGCTATCGTTCACCCCTTTGATCATCGACGGATAATTGCCCGGGAAAAGATAGGTGTGCCAGGTGAGGTAATCAAGACGCTTGTGCGTTGAAGTATCTTTGCTGTACCGCTGTAAAAATCCGCTGATAAAGTCCCAGCGGCTGTTCGGATTGTTGCTGCCCAGTCCTGCAACCCTTACCTGTTCAGCGGCAGCGCGTCCCTCATTAAAAAGATGCACCGCTTCATATAAAGTTTTATAGAACATGTAATGCGCATCGGCATGTACTGCAGCATCCGACATATTGTCCAGTTCATAAGGCATCTGGATGATTTTCAACCCGGGACAAACCTGTTTCGCGTAACGCAACGTGGTAAGGTATCCCTGCCTGATCTTCTCCCACTCCGCACCGGGAATACCGGCTTCCGGCAAAGCGACAGTTCCTGCTTTGGTATGCTGCCTGTACAGTTTTACGATAGGCGAAAGTTGCAGATCGAGCATAACCGAGTCGGCATGCGTATTCGCTACGGTCAACCATTCTCTGAGGTATTTGAGTTGACCGGAATCGAGTTGTGCGGGGTCATCCATTTTCCAGGGCAGATAGTGGTGCTGGTAACGGAACAGCGAGAACTTCTTTTCCAATGCGCCGGTCACAGACTTTGCCATTCCTGCCATCTGGGGGGAGGGATCACCATATTGAAAATCCTTCACCGGGTTACCGGAGTACGCGGTTACGCGCAATTCGCCCCTGTCGCGCTTTTCAGCTGGACCGGCACAAAAAACTTCCACCTTTGCTTTCTGCCGCAACGCATCGGACCGCTGTGCTGTGGAGACCTGCCATTCCCGTAGTTTTTGCGCATGCAATGCCGCGACTGCTTTTATCGTATCATTTAAAAGCGGTGATCCTGAAAGCTGAAGATAAGGATCCGCCTGGTGCATATTCCTGTACAGCGAACCGATGAGCAAAGAGGATTCCACATCCATGTGCCGGGTGGAAGAACTGAAATAGAACTCGGTTCGCCCACCGTACACCTGTAGTTGCGGATAAACCGTGATGTGCATTATACCACTGGCGTTCAGCACAGGTTTGGCAGTAACGGGCCCTGAAATTTTCAGGGTGATGAAATTCACTTTAAACAAACCGCCGGTGATGGTTTGTTCCGCCTGCGGCTTTAGTTTACAAACGATGGTTTCTTCCGAGGTTCCTTTCACGCGGAGCGAAAAAGCAATCTCATCTTCCGACCCGATCGTATATTGGAAAGGAATTAAAAAAGATACCGGTTTGCCCGCTGCGGCATAAGGCACCATGTCACTGGTACACATCACTTCACGGGAGTAAGGAGAACCGCCCCTGAACAGCAGTTGTACGCCGTGAACTGCATTACCATCCCAGGCCTTGTAGGGATGTGACCACAACGCGCCATCGTACCATCCGAAAGTACCGCGCAAGGCATCCTGTTGCGCCACGGTATTGCCTTCAGGGAAAGGAAATTCGCTGTAACCAAACCGCCATTTAAAAGCAATATGCGCGTCGCCTTTGTACCAGGAGCGCCCACTGCTTTGCGCAAACGAAGTTCCTGTACAGGCCAGTATGAATCCTATTAGAAAGGGTAAACGGATCAAAAATAGTTTATGAGACATCTTCTGCATGGGCTAAGAAATAACGTTCAGTTCCGCGGGCTTCGCGGTGTTTACATACAACCTGATCAGCACCGCAATGGCTACCAGCATAATCACCACACC
>CAMLPA010000560.1 GCA_946481605.1 uncultured Flavihumibacter sp.
GTGGAGCGGCCCACCACCAGTTTGTTGTTGGAATAGAAACCGCCTGTATACAGGTCGCGGTTACCGTTGGGCAATTTGGTGATGATGTCCCTGTTCTTCGCCAGTGTGAGGCGTGTATTCCACTGCAGCACACTGGAACGTGAGAGGTTCTTTGTGTTGATCGCTAATTCAATACCGTAGTTGCGTACCCCTACCCCATTTGTTTGTATTCTTTCATAACCTGTATGGTAAGGAAGGGTGAATTCGAAGAAACCGTTCTTCACTTCACGAACGTAGGCATCTGCTTCAAGACGAATCCTGCTCTGGCTTCCGAAGTTCACATCCATACCCACATTGTACTGATGGGTATTTACCCACGAAAGTTTATCCTGCGCCACACCATTCAGCCAGTCGGGCTGCACCGCGATTTGTCCGTTGTAAGAAAGAGAAGCATCCGCTGCGCCGGAGAAACCGCCGGAACCCGCAAGGTATTTGTTGTAGGCAAGATAGTATCCATACCGCGCCGGGGGTTCCACACCATTAACGCCCCAACTGGCGCGGAGTTTCAGGTAACTGATGAGTTTACTTTCCCGGAGGAATTTCTCATCGGAAGCGATCCAGCCCAGTGAAACGGAAGGGAAATAAGCCCAGCGGTTGTCTTTACCGAAACGGGAAGAGGCATCGGCCCTGAAGTTTGCGGCCAGGATATACTTCGAATCGAAATCGTACTGGAACTGTCCGTAGTAAGAAAGCAACCCTCTGCTGCTCACATTGGAAGACCCGGTAAGGTAGTCCTGCTGAACGCCTTGTACCACCTGGATCAGGTCGTTGATGATGTTTGTGCCGCCCGCCATCACACTCCTGTTCTGTTCGTATTCAAAACTGTTACCGGCGGTAAACACAATGTTGTGTACGTCCTTTATGCTTTTGGTATACGTGAGCCAGGAAGTGAGGGAACTGTTGGAGCTTTCGTTCGCCTGCGAACCAGCAACGGCCAGGCCGTTAGAAGTCACTCTTCCCGCCGCGAAATACTCTCTCCTGCTGGGATAGAGTGAAAATGCAGCCCTTGTCTGGAGCGAAAGGTCTTTGAACAGTTGGTAGGAAGCCTGAACGTTCAGGTTCATGTTATGGTTGATGCGTTTGTCCTTTACATACTTTGTGGTACCTGTTCTGGATTCATAATCCACATCGCTGAGGTACAGCAAAGAAGAAGGCATACTTCCGGGTTCAAGCGGAATCGCGTTCCTGCTATCGGAGCCTGCCTTCCGGTCGATAAGGGAGTAACGCAATACAGATTGTATACTGAGTTTATCCGTTGGTTTGAAATTGAGGTTGGAACTGAAGGAATACCTTCTGAAACCATAGTTCTTCACCACACCTTCTTCATCGTAATAGCCCATGCTTACGCGGTAATTGGAATTGGCCGCGCCTCCGCTGATGGAGAAATCGTAGTTCCTGACAATGCCGTTCTGGTAGAACAACTTCTGCCAGTCGGTGGCATTGTTGAAAGCGGGGTTCAAACTATCCGTGAGGATCATGGGCAGTGCGGTAGCCATCTGCGCATGGTTAGACTGATCGCGGATCACATCAATCTTAGCCCTGCGTTCAGCGATGCCGCCCAGTACTTCTCTCAGTTTGGGTATTTGTGTGATGCCCTGGTAAGCGTTGAAGTTCAGTACCGGCTTGCCCGACTTGGCACGCTTGGTGGTAATCACGATAACGCCGTTTGCACCGCGTGCACCATAAATAGCGGCTGCGGATGCATCCTTCAGAACATCTATGGATTCAATATCATTGGGGTTAATGCCCGCGAGGAAGTTGGTGCCCGTTTGCTGGAACTGGGAAACATCATCGTTGTTATAAGGGATACCATCAATAATATACAAAGGGTTACTCACAACCGGGTTTTCCGAATCGAGGTCGCGACCAATCTGGGTATTACCCCTGATGAGCACCACACCCTGAACACCTGGTTCGCCGGAAAAGTTCTGCACGTTCAATCCTGATACGCGCCCCTGCATTAACTGGTCAACGCTTGCAGCAGGCAGGTTCTCAATTTCCTTTCCTTTTACAGTGGAAACGGCCCCCGTCATTTTACGCCGCTTCACGCCCTGGTAGCCCACTACCACCACATCATCCATCTGGGTGGAGCCGGATTCCGTTAAGCGTACCTGTACATTTTGCTGATCGGCACCCACGTTAATGGTTTGCGCATCGAATCCTACATAAGAAACAATAAGCGCTGCTTTGCCATTCGGCACATCAATGGTAAATTTTCCGCCTGCTGTGGTGAGCGTATTCCTGTTCGCTCCTTTTACTTCAACAGTGGCCCCTTCCAGCGGGGCGTTGGTCTTGCTGTCCTGTACCACCCCATTGATCTTACGCGTTTGTGCCATCAAAGAAGGGGCACACGCCAATAGAAACAACAGGCATGCAAAAGACATGACACCACCTCTAACTTTTCGCATTAGTTTTGGTTTTTGTGAGTAATAAATAAACGGTAGGGTTCGTTACCTGCAAGTAAGGTGTAGCGGGGGTTAGGTTAGCAACATCGTCCGGGCTGAACTATGAATTGTGAAGTTGATATTTTTTTAACAAATCCAGTAACAGCAAGCATTTCAAGACATTAAATGCAAAAAGCGCAAACGATTGAAAATGACGTTTCAAACGTTTGCGCTTTTTTTTGAGCAGGATAAGTACGAAGTGAAATGCAATCGTTTGCTGATCGCTTACACCAGTTATATACCGAGGTGAAAGTTGTTGCTTTCAGGTTTTGTGTGTTCTTTGTCCATGAGTTGCTCCAGTTCCTTTACTTTGGAAGGATAACCTGCGGAGATATCGTTTTTCTCTCCCGGATCTGTGCCCAGATCGTACAGCTCGGTTCTCTGTGGTTTTTCATTGTTGTAAAAACGGATCGCTTTCCAGTTGCCGAACCGGACAGCTTGTTTAAAACCGCCTTCATAAAATTCCCAGTACAACACCCCATGAGGCCGCTGGTGTTCTCCTTTCAGTGAAGGAAGAATAGAAAGGCCGCTTTTGGCAACGGGTTTTCCGCCCGCCACTTCAGTAAACGTGGGCAATATAT
>CAMLPA010000561.1 GCA_946481605.1 uncultured Flavihumibacter sp.
TTCATTCAGGTGAAATTCATGTTTTAGATATTGGTCTCAGTTCCGATTTCCCGGGATTGACAGAAGCCCGGTTTGAAACAATTGAACCTTCACTGATCAGCGCCCTACTTCCCAACCGTTCCTCATTCGCGCACAAAGGCACTTATGGTCATGCTTTACTGGTGGCCGGAAAACCTGGTATGATGGGTGCGGCGGTGTTGGCCGCAGGATCGTGTACACGGAGCGGAGCGGGCAAATTAACCGTAATGACCACCTGGGAGGAGCGTGCCATCTTACAAACAGCGGTTCCCGAAGCGATGGTACTGGAACTATCTCAGGAAAATATCTCCGGTTGGATATCCGATAAAAATATTCAGTCAATTGGTATAGGACCAGGTTGGGGAACGGCTTCCGAGCAGGCAGGATATCTTGAAAAAATATTCAAGCACTTTTCACAACCAATTGTAATTGATGCAGATGCATTGAATATTCTATCTCAGAACAAATACCTTTGGTACCATATTCCAGCGGGTTCAATTCTTACGCCTCATCCCGGAGAGTTTGCACGGTTAAGTGGAAAATCTGCTGATGGGTTCTCCTCCATTGAACAAGCGCTTCATCTTTCAGCGCTGCACAATATATATGTAGTGCTGAAAGGCAGGTTCACTTTTATTACAACGCCGGAAGGAAGAGGGTACTTTAATTTAACCGGCAATCCCGGCATGGCAACTGGGGGCAGTGGGGATGTGTTAACCGGATTGCTCACCGGATTGCTGGCGCAAAAACTTACCCCACTGAACGCCTGTCTTGCCGGCGTATGGCTGCATGGAACAGCAGGAGATATTGCCGCTGCAAACAACCATCCAATCGCAATGAGAGCCGGGGATATCATTCAATCCCTGCCGGCCGCCTTTTCAACAGTTTCTACCGGTTATTAACATTCGGAGGTATTTCTTTTTTTTATCAAACGAAAAAAGAATATTTTGAATGACTAAAAAAAACTGGACCTACGCTTATGGACAAACTCATCTACCTGGTGCCGGTTATGGGCGCCATTGGACTGCTCTACACGCTTGTCAAATTTAATTGGGTATCTAAACAGGATGCCGGAAACGACCGCATGAAGGAAATCAGCACGTACATCGCCGAAGGCGCGATGGCCTTCCTGAAAGCGGAGTACAAAATTCTCTCTTATTTCGTAATTGTGGTGGCGCTGCTGCTCGGTTTTATGGCCAGCAGGAACGAACATTCACACTGGACCATCGCTGTAGCCTTTGTCATCGGCGCTATTTTCAGTGCCCTTGCCGGTTTCATTGGCATGCGCATCGCCACCAAAAGTAATGTGCGCACGGCGCAGGCCGCCAGAACCAGTCTTAGCAAAGCGCTTGCTGTGTCTTTCACTGGCGGTTCTGTAATGGGGCTTGGTGTAGCCGGGCTCGCCGTATTAGGATTGGGTGGCCTGTTCATCATCCTGGTACAATTTTTCGCACCTGGTCTTGCCGCGAACGATCACCTTGTGGCAAAGGCCATTGAGGTTTTAACGGGCTTTTCGCTGGGCGCTGAATCCATCGCACTCTTTGCCCGGGTGGGCGGTGGTATCTACACAAAGGCCGCTGATGTTGGTGCCGACCTCGTGGGCAAGGTGGAAGCCGGTATCCCCGAAGATGATCCGCGCAACCCCGCCACCATCGCCGATAATGTAGGCGATAACGTGGGCGATGTGGCAGGAATGGGCGCCGACCTGTTCGGTTCTTATGTAGCAACTGTACTGGCGACTATGGTACTTGGGCAGGAAACGGTTTCTCAGGATGCATTTAATGGATACGCCCCTATCCTTTTGCCCATGATTATTGCTGGCGTTGGGATATTGTTCTCCATCGTTGGCACGTGGTTCGTGCGCATTTCCGATAGTGCCGGCATTAGCACCGACGCAGTTCAGAAGGCACTTAACATGGGCAACTGGGGTTCTATCATACTTACAGCGGTTGCTTCTTATTTCCTGGTCATGTATATTCTTCCCGAATCCACGATGGTCCTTCGCGGCTTCGAGTTCTCCAGGATGGATGTATTCGGTGCCATCGTTGTCGGCCTCGTAGTAGGCACCCTCATGAGCATCATCACCGAATATTATACCGCTATGGGCAAACGCCCGGTGAAATCCATCATCAGGCAATCGGCCACGGGGCACGCTACCAATGTGATCGGAGGATTGGCAGTGGGCATGGAATCCACTTTCCTTCCCATATTGGTATTGGCGGGCGGTATTTATGGCTCTTATGCTTTTGCCGGACTTTATGGTGTTGCCATTGCCGCCGCAGGTATGATGGCCACCACCGCCATGCAACTCGCTATTGATGCATTCGGTCCCATTGCAGATAATGCCGGTGGTATCGCTGAAATGAGCGAACTGCCCAAAGAAGTACGCGAAAAAACCGATGTGCTGGACGCTGTTGGGAATACCACCGCCGCCACCGGTAAAGGATTCGCGATCGCTTCCGCCGCGCTTACCGCACTGGCGCTGTTCGCGGCATTTGTGGGTGTGGCAGGCATCAGTGGTATCGACATTTACAAAGCCAATGTGTTGGCCTGCCTGTTCGTTGGTGGTATGATTCCCTTCATCTTCTCTTCCCTCGCGATCCGTGCGGTAGGTGAAGCAGCCATGAGTATGGTGGAAGAAGTGAGGAGACAATTCAAGAACATTCCCGGTATCATGGAAGGAACGGCCAAACCGGAATACGATAAGTGCGTGGCCATCTCTACGCAGGCTTCCATACAAAAGATGATGATGCCGGGCGCCATCGCTATTCTTTCCCCCATTATTATCGGTTTCCTGATGGGCCCCGAAGCATTGGGCGGTTTCCTCGCGGGCGCTACTGTTTGCGGCGTACTGATGGGCATGTTCCAGAACAATGCCGGTGGTGCATGGGACAATGCCAAGAAAAGTTTCGAGAAAGGCGTGAACATCAACGGGGAACTTTTCTACAAAAAATCTGATCCGCACAAAGCATCAGTTACAGGCGATACGGTGGGTGATCCCTTCAAAGATACTTCCGGGCCATCGATGAATATTTTGATCAAAT
>CAMLPA010000562.1 GCA_946481605.1 uncultured Flavihumibacter sp.
GATAACGATGAATTGCGCGAATTTCTGAAAGAAAGTCTGATGGACCATTTCGATATACATGAAGCGGTTGATGGAAGCAGCGCACTTACAGCAGTAAAAGAAGTCATGCCCGACCTCATCATCAGCGATGTAATGATGCCTGGCATGAACGGTATCGATTTCTGCAACAGGATCAAGGAAAGTCCGGAAACAGGGCATATCCCACTGATCATGCTCACCGCCAAAGCTGCGATAGAATCACGGCTGGAAGGAATGGCCTCGGGTGCAGACTTCTATTTCTCCAAGCCGTTGAACAACGACCTGCTGCTGATGACGATCAGGAACATCTTTGAGAGCCAGGAATCGCTAAAAGAACATTGGACACGGGCACACAGAAGCGACGCGGTTGCCAGTACGCATTCATCAAAGGAAAAACAGTTCATGGAGCAACTCACGGCCCTGCTGCATGAACACCTGAGCAATCCCGAACTGGATGTGGACTACATCAGCAAACAAATGGGCATGAGCAGGTCTAAACTGTACCAGACCATTAAAACCATCACCGGGCAACCCATTGGTGATTTTGTCAGAACAATGCGACTGCGCAAAGCAGTGGAGATTATGACAGAAGAGGATGTGCTGATTACCGAAGTAATGTACCGCGTGGGCATTCAAACCCAGTCGTATTTTACCAAAGCATTCAAAAAAGAATTTGGCAAAACACCCACACAATTTTTACAGGAGCTGGGCAAATAGCTTTTCGAACACACTTTACCGCTATACCGGAAAATTACCGGTCGCCGCCACTCCGGAAAAGCCCCTGAATGGCAGCGTCCTTTACGGTTAAAGAAGGTTTGAAGTCAGGCCCTGCCATGTAGTTGCTCAAACTGGCCAGCAACTGCCGCGCCTCCGGGCGCTTACCGGCGTCTGTGAGCAGGTCTATCCCGGTTACCAGTAAACTGCCCGCACCAACTTTACATTCAAATACAAGCCCCAGCGACCTGTTCGTTACCCAGTCATCCACCATTCGTACGATCGGCCGCATATCCTTAGAAACCGAATCCAGCATAATAGCGCTGGAATGGCTCATGGCATCCCACCATTGCCAGTTGCTGTGGTATGCCGTAGGAAACAGTCTGAATGCAGGGTGGGCCGGATCACACAATATGCCCAGCGTATGTGGCGCCTGTCCATTGGTCCAGGCAGTGTTCCAGAATATACTGGAAAACCCAACAGCAATATCCCCACCTTTGTTGGAGGCCACGGTTCCTTTTTTAAACGTGAGCAATACCTTTCCTCCAGCTTTTAATACTTCCCGGGTTTTAGCATCCAGCCTTTGCGTAACACATACTTCTTTCGCCTGTTCGCCGCTGTTGGCGGGATATACAAAGAAATCCCATTCATTCTCAAACTGCCCGAGTTTCACGGTTAACTTCAATTGCTGAGGTGTGGTGATCCCCGTTAATGTATGCTGCACGGTTCCCATCATGATGCCGTTGCCCTGCTTGGCTGAAAGGGCCGCGAATTTTCCCTGAAACAAAATTTCCTTTCCCGCTGAAACGGACCACTCCGGCGTTACGCCTGTTATTGGCGCCGCACCAAAATGCGCAAGTTCCACGGGTACAGACAACTGTTCATTGTTCAGGTAAACCATTTTGGGAAACCGCGCCAACGGGACCGTTGTATTACAAAATTTGCTATAGTCCGCTGCAGTTACATATCCTTTTTCTTCCCAGAAAGGATTCAGCACGCCCACCAACGCAGTTCCCTGCCCTGGAAAATCGTGCAGGTCCAACAGTTGAAAACCTGCAAAGCCAAGTGTCCGCAGCGCAGCTTCAATGTCTGCCTTATAACAGAGGGTCTGCAATTTTCCCGAAGCCAGCAGGAAGCTATCGGCGAGTTGCAGTAAACCACGCGCCTTCAACGAAGCGCTGAATATCTCAAAGTTCTTTGCCTTCAGAACGCCGGTGTATTTCGCCATTTCACTGAAATCTGGGTAAACGCACCACTGCCCGATTTCGTGGCTCATCACAGGCACTTTAAACTTAGCAATAGAATCGCGCCAGTCGTAATCCAACCTTGGGGGCTGACTATTGATGATACTTTTCAACCCTGCCTCCCATTGCTGGATCCGGGGATTTGAGATAACATGGAACTGGTTCTCATCGATCGCCGGCCATCCCCCGCCGCTGGTGATGAGGATTCTTTTCTCCTTGTTCTTCCAGTGGTTTACAAAGGAAGCCAGGTATGTTTTATGGTTCCGGCCTCCAGGTTCGTTGCCGTAAGCGAGGAAACAGAAAGAAGGATGATTGCCATAATCGCGCACGATGCGCTCGCTTTCGTCATAAATGTACTGGTCGATGGGAGCGCCATCTCCCAATGATGTTCCCCAGTTGGCCCAGGAGCCACATTCCACCTGAAGGTAAATTCCTGCTTTGTCTGCCGCCACAAAAGCCGCTTCGGGCGGGCACCAGGAATGGAAGCGGATATGATTTAGTCCAAAACTTTTAACGGTACGGCATATACGCCCCCATGTTGCTGTATCGGTAGCAGGATAGCCCGTTTTGGGGAAAATAGCGCTCTCCAGTGTACCCCGCATGAAAGTACGTTTCCCATTCACCATAAAATAAGTGGATTGGGCCGTGATCTCACGCAATCCGAAGCGGATCTCTTTATTGTCAATAGTTTTTCCTTCCGCCGAAAAACTAATGTTCAGATCGTAGAGCTGGGGGTTAAACTCATCCCACAACTGCGCTTTATCGCCCATGGGATATTCCATGGTGTACACATCTGACGCGGCAGGAACGTTGATGTTTTGGGTAATAGGCTCCCATTTTTCTTTTCCTGTCACATCTTTCACCAGTAGTTTAACGGAGCCCGGCATATCGCGTGCCGCCGCGTTACTGATCCTGAAATTCAGGGTTACTTTACGTGAAGCGATATCGGTTGAAATGCGTACATCTTCGATGGCGAACAGGGCTTTTGATTTAAGGTACAGCGCACCCACCATACCATTCCAGTTCGATTGTGTATGATCTGAAATGCTATGGGAATTCTGACCTACATTAACATCCAG
>CAMLPA010000563.1 GCA_946481605.1 uncultured Flavihumibacter sp.
CTGAAACTTTTGATCGGATATTCTCCTATACCGCCCACGGCATCCATTCTAACCAGGTCTCCTAAATTTTTCTTGAAGGCTATTGTAGCTTCCTTGGTTTGGTGTTCGCGCCGTTGCGTGTTCAATGCTGCGCGTGACCTGTTCAATTGATCGAAGAAAACTGTGCTGGGGATAAAATAATTACGTTCGGCCATATCGTAGTTATTGCCGTACTGAATCTTAGCCGTCAGCACATTGGGGATGATACTGATATCCGCAGAAAATGTGGTGAAGAGGTTGGAACCGCGCGATCTGTCATAGATACTGAGCAGGGAAACCGGGTTTCCCACCATCTGGAAGCGGGTGTACTGCCCGGTATTCGGGTCGAATACAGGCAGGTAAGAAGGATAACCGATGGCCGCCTGGATAGCGCCGAACGCCTGCTGACCAATGCTGGCAGACTGGCCACCCGCCTGGGAGTTCAGGTTTTGTATCCTGGAGTAGTTTACGTTGGTGGTAAAAGAAAGAAACTTGGTGAGGTTGAAAGTGAGGTTCATTCTGCCTGAATAACGCTTTAACCCGGAATTCACTACTGTACCCTGTTGATTGAAAAGGCCGCCGGAGAAGAAGTAATTCACTTTATCTGTAGCACCACTTATGGTAAGGTTGTGGTTATCAATGCTGCCATTTCTCAATACATAACCCAGCCAGTCGGTGCCAACACCGGCATTAGCAATCTGTTCTTCGGTAAACGGCTTGTAAGCGGTTCTTCCGGCCCAGTAATCGGTGAGGTCAATAGGATTTGGTCCGAAAGGCCCCATTTTTTTGTCGGCCATCACCCAATCGGTGGTAAGTTGGTTATAGTAATTCATGTAATCTTTGGCATTCAGCGGCTCGAAATATTTCATGTTGGTTACTATGGACCTGCTGCCATCGTAATTTACGCTGGTTCTCCTACCCTTACCTTTCTTGGTAGTGATCAGCATTACACCATTTGCAGCACCCACGCCATACATACTGGCGCTGGCATCCTTCAGGAACTCTATAGACTCAATATCATTCGGGTTAATGCCTGCGAAGCCGCCCCTGTTCACATTTGAGTTCATGCCACGCTCGCCGCTGCCCGGTTCCAGGCCACCATACGGCATAAGTACGCCATCTACCACCACGAGGGGGTTGCCCCTGCCCCGTATGGAGATGTTGATAGCGCCACCTGGCTCACTGCTGTTCTGGGTGGCCACCACACCGGGCGCCCGGCCAAAAACCAGTTGAGAGAGCGAACTGTTCGCCGCCTGGGGAACACTTTTGGGATCAATTTTAGCAACGGAAGTGGCCAGGTCGCGGCGGCTGGAACTGCCGTAGCCGATCACCACAACCTCGTCCATACTGGCGGGGTTGGAACTAAGCACCACATTTATATTGGCGCCATCCCCCACCCGAACCTCCTTCGAGAGGAAGCCAACAAAACTGATAGACAGGACTTCCCCGGTGGAAGCCTCCACACTGAACTCACCGCTTTCCCCGGTAAGTGTGGTTCTTGTACTGTTTTTGACGGTAACGGTGGCGCCCTGGATGGGCTGGTTGTCGATGTCCGTTACTCTACCGGAAACTTTTTTTTGCTGAGCTACAGTGGAAAGTCCGGCCAAACAGAAGATAATGACCGGAAGCAAGCGAAGCAATCGATTTTTTCTTTTCATTAAAGCAGTTTGAAACGTTAGTTAAGAGGCGCTTTCCGGAAGAAGGCTCGTTCCCCCGGTTGCAATCCTTATTTAAGAGCCATCAAGGTAGTTCACAGGTATTTATGGGATTGGTGGGATCGTTTTTTCTTTTGGTTCAATCGTCCAGAAATCCCAGATTTATTAGGTTTCAGCCCGCTGTAAGTACTAACTTAGTGCTACTTGTTATGATCAGAATTTAAACTGCTGCCATTCTATGCGTCGCGTTCTTTCCGCCATACTTTTCTTGTTGATTTTCCATTTTCCCCTTTTATCTCCTGCCCAGATTCAGGCGCTCCGTTTCACGCACATCACCAGCGAACAGGGGCTGTCTAACAGCACGGTTGAATCCATCTTGCAGGACAGCCAGGGTTTTATGTGGTTCGGCACCCGCGACGGCCTCAACAGGTACGATGGCTACAACATACGCGTGTACCGGCACAACACGGCAGATTCCGGCAGCATCAGCGGAAACTATATTACCTGCCTGTTCGAAGACCGTACCGGCATGCTCTGGATAGGGACCACGAGCGGATTAAGCAGGCTGGACAGGAAAACAGGGAAGTTCAAAAGATTCAAATCGGCGCCGGATAACCCGTATTCCATCAGCAACAACCGGATCAACAACATTTACCAGGACAACCAGGGCAAAATATGGGTGGCCACCGCCAATGGCCTCAGCCTTTACCAGGCCGTAAATGAGGATTTCAGGCGTTTCTACCCAGACAAATCCGCGGAAGGAGGCAGCAACCTGATCCACTGCATACTGGAAGACATCAACGGTTATCTCTGGCTGGGAACAGAAACAGGCATGCAGCGGTTTGACCACCGTACAGCCACATTCTCCAGCTACTCCAAATACCCTTCCGGGGCTGGCCATGCCATCCGTGTAATGCGGAAAGACCGTGAAGGAAATCTGTGGATCGGCGCATCAGAAGAAGGCCTCTTCCGCCTTTCGCCCGCAACCGGAGCACTGCAACGCTACAGCCACGATACCAAAAGCACATCCGGCATCGGCAGTAACCTCATCACAAGTATTCTCATTGATAAAAAAAATAATGTGTGGGTGGGCGCCATAAATGGCGGACTAAACCTGTTTATACCAGAGCAAAACACTTTTCAAAGGTTCCAGAATGAACCTTTCAATTCTTCCACCCTCTCCCAACGTACCATATCATCCCTACATGAAGACAGGCAGGGAAACCTCTGGCTGGGTACACACCGCGGTGGCGTAAACCTGTATATTCCCAGCCACCAGAGTTTTGGCTTCCAGCGGCAGCGGAATGGTGGCGAAGGACTCAGCCACAACGATGTAAAGGCTTTTTATGAAGACAAACAGGGCTTTATCTGGATTGG
>CAMLPA010000564.1 GCA_946481605.1 uncultured Flavihumibacter sp.
ACGCAATAATATCGCCCAGGGAAGTGAGCCATTCCGACCCGGTGGAAACGCCGGGGTTTTGTTCGTCGATGCGTAGTTGGGAGAGAAAGTCCATAGCAAATGTGTTTTAGTGAAAGGGGATATTGATCAATACTGTTCTTTTTCATTTGGAAAATCACCTGATTTCACATCAGTGATATATTGTCCTACCGCTGTTTTCACCTGACTGTACATATCCAGGTACTGGCGGAGAAAACGGGGCTTGAAACCCTGGTTAAGGCCAAGCATATCGTGCATTACGAGTACCTGTCCGTTGCAATGCGGACCGGCACCGATACCTATCGTGGGAATTTGAAGGCTTTCGGTTACTTCTTTCGCCAATGCGGCGGGAATTTTTTCAAGCACCAGTGCGAAACAGCCCGCTTCCTGCAAAAGTAAAGCGTCCTCTTTGAGTTTTGCGGCTTCCGCTTCTTCTTTGGCACGCACGGTATAGGTGCCGAATTTATAGATAGACTGCGGGGTAAGGCCAAGATGTCCCATTACCGGAACGCCCGCAGAAACGATTCTTTTAACGGAATCCACAATTTCCACACCGCCTTCCAGTTTGATGGCGTGTGCACCCGTTTCTTTCATGATGCGTATGGTGGAATTGAGGGCTTCCTTCGTATTGCCCTGGTAAGCGCCAAAGGGCAGGTCCACCACCACCAGGCAACGCTGTGCGCCCCGTACAACGGAGGCTGCATGGTAAATCATCTGGTCGAGTGTAATGGGAAGTGTGGTTTCATGGCCCGCCATTACATTGGAAGCCGAATCACCCACCAGGATCACGTCAATGCCCGCTGCATCTATCACGGTGGCGAAGGAATAATCGTAAGCCGTAAGCATGGAGATGTTTTCGCCCTGCTCCTTCATCTTCTGAAGGGTATGGGTGGTAACACGTTTCACTTCTTTGTTTACCGACATAATAGCTTGTTTAAGGACCTTCCGGCCCGGTTAAAATCTGTAACTGTACACCTGCCTATACAAATGCTGGATCAATCCATCGGCAAGGCCGATTTTGGGAACGAAGATTTCATCGGCCCCTGCCCATCGCATCACGTTCAGGTAAATCTGGATGGCGGGCACAATTACATCGGCGCGGTCCTCGCGCAGTTTGTATAAACGTATCCTTTGTTCCAGGGAAACACTGCTGAATTCTTTGTAATAATCTTTGAGGAGTTCCAGGGGAAGGGGTTTGCCGTCTTTCTTTTTAGAAAGAGAGAATACTTTGTTGATGTTGCCCCCGGTTCCAATGGCCACCACTTTGCGGGTGCCTTTGGTTTTTGTTTTGATGTAATCCTTCATCTTGTCCCAGATATCATCTGTTACCTGGTCCTTCAGTAGCCTTATGGTACCGATGTTGAAAGATTCCTTGAAAACGAGTTTATTGTCCGCGAAGTAAGTGAGTTCGGTACTGCCACCGCCTACATCTATGTATAGATAACCGTCATCTTTAGACAGGTTTTCCGCTATATGGTTCTCGTAAATGAATGCGGCTTCGTCCTGTCCGGAGATGATCTTTATTTCGATCCCCGTTTCCAGTTTCACCCGACGTATAATATCCGGACCATTGTCTGCATCGCGCATGGCGGAAGTGGCACAGGCAATGTGGTGGCGTACATCGTACACATCCAGCAGGTATTTGTAGGCTTTGATGGTGCGGATGATCATGTCCGTTTTCATGGGACTGATGTATCCTTTTTCGAAAACATCAAACCCTAAACGCAAAGGAACACGCACCAGGTTCAGCTTATTAAAGGAAACCTCTCCGGTATTATTTTCTGTAACCTCCGAAATCAGCAATCGGGCCGCGTTACTCCCTATATCAATGGCCGCCAGTCTCAATTTTTTTCTGTGTTTTTTGGTGCAGATAATGATAAATCTCTACCTGTGACCTCACCTTTTTTCTACCACCGGAGCGTACATAATCATTGCTGAGCTCATTATCCAGCCAGCGGGCCTTAACATTGTCGTTCAGTTGTATCTCCACGATTTTCTTCAGCACTTTCTTAATGTCCTCATCCAATATCGGGCATGTAGCTTCCACGCGGTGATCCAGGTTCCGGACCATCCAGTCTGCCGAAGATATGTAAACTTTTTCTTTACCACCGTTGTGGAACACAAACAGCCGCGCGTGCTCCAGGTATTCGTCCACGATGCTGATGGCCTTAACCGGTTCTTTGAACTTCTTATTTTCCGAGAACATGCAGAATATGCCCCGCACCACCATTTGCACCTTCACGCCCGCTTTGGCGGCTTCTTCCAGCCTGGCCACGAGTTTCTCGTCTGAAAGCGAGTTCATTTTTAACGTGATGGCCGCCGGCTTTTTCGCTTCAGCCGCTTTGATCTCTTTCACGATCATTTTATCCAGGTGACCCCGCAGGCCTGTGGGGCATGGGATCAGTGTTTTACAGGCTTTCAGGAATGGCAGGCCTGTCTTGGGCTTTTCGATGAACGTAAATATCCTGTTGATATCCGCCATGATGTTCCGGTTGGAAGTAAGGAGGCAGTAGTCGCCATATACGCGCGCCGTTTTTTCGTTGAGGTTGCCCGTGCTTACAAAACCGTACTGAATGGTTCTGTTCTGTACCCGCTTTTTGATGATACAGAGTTTGGCGTGCACTTTCATATTGGGCAGGCCAATGAGCACGCGCACCCCTTCTTCTTCCAGTTTCTCCTTCCATTCCAGGTTGGCTTCTTCATCAAAACGGGCGCGCAGTTCCAGCATCACCACTACTTTTTTACCGTTCCGCACCGCATTGATCAGGGCGTTCACCACTTTTGAATTACTGGCCAGCCGGTAGGCCGTTATTTTGATCTCCGTTACATGCTGGTCCATGGCCGCTTCCCGCAAAAGGTCGATCACCGAACTGTAATCGTGGTAAGGAAATACCAGCATTACATCTTTTTTCAGGACAACATCGGTTACGCGGAGTTCCTTTTCCAGCAGGGGGTGCTCAAAACTGCGACGGCGAGCGCTTTTTACATTAAAAACCGAGTCCGGGAAGTCCATGAAATGCCTGAAATTAT